>URTB01000026.1 GCA_900550595.1 uncultured Collinsella sp. | reverse complement strand
ACGCCGCGGGTATAGCTCTCGAGCGACTCCTCGAGCTCCATATCGCCCGACTCCAAGCTACGGATGATGAGCTCCAGTTCCTGCGAGGCCTGCTTGTACGTAAGCTGCTCGACCGGGGTCTTCTCTGCCATATCTGTTTCCTTTCCTAAAGGTTTATCGCTATGAAACACGGCTTACTCGACCGTATCGACCGTTGCCGCCACGATGCCGTCTGCCATACGCACGCGAATGGCGTCGCCTGGCTTAAAGGTCTTGGCGCTCGTAGCCACACCGGCTTCGCTATATGCAATGGAATAGCCGCGGGCAAGCACCTTGAGCGGCGACAGGGCATCGAGCGAGGCTGCCGCACGGCCCAGTTCGGACGCGGGTTTGCTAAGCATCGTACGTCCCTGATGCTCCAGACGGGAACTCGCAAGCGTGAGCGCATGACGCTTGCCATCGAGCCCTGAGGTGCTTGCAACCAGACGCTCGGGCAGGCGCTCAAAGTTGGAGCGGAATGTCCCGACTGAGCGCACCATGGCGCCCGACAGGCGATCGGCAGTCAGCGCAAGCTCCGATTCGCGACGCTCGACCATAAATGTGGGGTCGTTGAGGCACGGGCGGCACGCAGCCGCATCGAGCGCATCGCCCAGGCGAGCCGTATAGGTATCCCAGGCACGGCGACCGCGCTGATCGAGCATCTCCAGGTCGACCTGGGCCGGCCCAATCATCGATGCCATCGCGGCACCCAGACGCTGATGGCGCGCCTCGAGCACATCGGCCAACTCCGTCATAGCCGGCGCCACCGATTCTGCCGCCGCCGTGGGCGTGGAGGCGCGGCGGTCGCTCACCATGTCGCAAATCGAGGTATCGGGCTCATGGCCAATGCCGGTCACCACGGGCACAGGACAAGCCGCCACCGCGCGGGCAAGCTCCTCGTCATTAAAGGTCATGAGGTCCTCAAAGGAGCCGCCGCCACGCACCAGCAAAATACAGTCGGGCGCCGGCGTAATGGAAGCGGCGCGGTGCAAGCCCTCAATGAGCTCGGCCGGCGCGCCCTCGCCTTGAACCTTGGCGCCCACGCAGACGAGCTCAACGAGCGGATTGCGGCGGCGCAGCGTACGCTTGACGTCGTCGATTACGGCACCCGAAAGCGAGGTGACGACCGCCACGCGCGAGCAGAACACCGGGATGCGGCGCTTGCGTGCTTCGTCCATCAGGCCCTCGCGGCGTAGCTTTTCGGCCAGTTGCGCCACTTGTTGACGCAGTAGACCCTCCCCCGCCAGCGAAAACGAGCGGGCGACAAAGCTCATGCGACCCGTGGCCTTATAGAGATTGAAGCTGCCCTTAAAGCTCACCTGCATACCGTCGCGCAAATCGAAGGTGCGCTTGAGATAGGCGCCCTTCCAGATGATGCAGTCAACGGCTGCCGAGTCGTCCTTAATCTGGAAGTAGCAGTGGCCGCTTCGGGCATTGGGGCCACGGAAGCCCGTGACCTCGCCCAGGACACTCAGCTGCGGAATGGCATCGAGCGCACCGGCGGCGATCTCCACCGCCTGGCTCACGCTGAGCTCCTTGCGCTCCTGCTCGTCCGAACCGTCAAACTCGGCGGAAACGGCATTGCCGGTTAGATTCCAGCCTGCCACGCAGCCTCCTTTCGTTATCGTGCACAAAGGCTCCGGCCCTGCGCAAATTCAAGTCCAACACATAGTACAGCGCCGCGGGGACACGAATCCCCGCGGCGCCCAACGACCCAATTTGTTATCGATCGGAGTTTCTGTTGTAGCGAACCATAAGGTAGAGCAGCTGAATGATCGAAGTCAGCGCTGCGGCCACATAGGTAAGCGCGGCCGCCGTCAGCACCTTCTTGGCGCCGTTGACCTGCTTGGAACTCATACCCGACTGCTCGATGTACGCCACGGCACGTCGGCTAGCGTCAATCTCGACCGGCAACGTAACGAGCTGGAACAGCACGCTAAACGAGAAGAAAATCAACGCGAGGGTCGTGAGCCCGGCAATGTTCATAAACAGGCCCAAGAGCAACACGATGGTCCAGGTGTTCTGGGTAAAGTTAACGACCGGAACCAGGGCGGTGCGCACTTTCATCATGGCGTAACCGCTTTGACGCTGGGCGGCGTGGCCCGCCTCGTGGCAGGCGACGGCAACGCTTGCGACCGACCCGCCCGAACGGTTGGCGTCCGAGAGATACAGGTTGTTATCCTGCGGGTTGTAGTGGTCGGTGAGCTCACCAGCCACGCCCTTGATACCCACGGCGTTGCAACCGTTGGCGTCGAGCATGCGGCGAGCGACCGTGGCACCCGTGTCGCCGTCCGAGCGAACCTTGGACCAGGTCTTGTACGTCGAGTTGATATAGCTCTGCGCCGCAAGACCAAGCACTGTACAAACAAGAACAACCAGCAGGTACAGCGGGTCGATGCCAAAGCCGTAACCATAGTAATAGGGCATGCGAATTCCTCCGAATCGAGTTACACGTTGGAGGCATTCTACCCACTCAAGCGGCTAGGCTTCCCTACAGGAGCTCGATTTTGCCGTCTTTCACGGTGAGTCCCATGTTGCCCGAGAGCAGATCGTCCAGGCGCGAGCCCACGAGCTCAAAACGCCAGCCTTCGCGCAGGGGACTTTGCTCAGGATGCTCAATGTAGTCGGCCAGGTCATCGCGCGAGGCAATGACCGAGGTCGCCACGCCCGAGCGCTCGGCAACTAGGCGAATAAGCGCATACATAAGGTCAGTCACGCTCTCCAGCTCCGGCGAAATCTGACGATGTCCGCGCACCAAGAGCGGCAGGCGATCGTGCGGACAGCTCGCTCCGCGCTTGATGGCCATGAGCGCGCCGTCCACGTCGCGCTCCCCCAGCTGGTCGGTGCCGCGGATGCTACGGAACTCCTCAACACGCACGGGATTGCGCTTAACCAGGGCCAGCAGTGTATCGTCGGACATAACCCACTTGCGCGGGATGTTGCGCCGCTCAGCGCGGTCCTCACGCCAGGCAGCAAGCTCGCGCGCAATGCCCAGCTGATGGCGGCTGCACGAGTTGATGCGCTTGACCTTGCGGAACGCTTCGTGGCGGTCGGCGCGGTAGTGCGACTCGTCGGCCAGAGGACGCAACTCGTCGAGCACCCAATCCACGCGGCCCAGCTCGCGCAGACGGCTCATCATCTCGGTATAGGCAACGATCAGATACTTGACGTCATCGATCGCGTACTCAATCTGCTTGTCGGTCAGCGGGCGGCGCGACCAGTCGGTCAGCGACTCGGTCTTGGGCAGTGATACGCCGCAGAACGTCTGAACGAGCGCACCATACGAAATCTGCTGTCGCTCTCCCAAAAAGGCGGCGGCAACCTGCGTGTCAAAAATCGGTCGCGGCAGTGCGCCCACGGTATGGAGCATAACTTCCATGTCCTGCGAGCAAGCATGGAATACCTTGACCACGCCCTCGTCAGCCATAAGCTCGGCCAAGGGAGACAGGTCGTCGATCGCCAGCGGATCGACAGCGACACTCTCGGCGGGGGTGGCAATCTGGACCAGGCACAGGCGCGGGTGAAACGTGCGCTCGCGCAAAAACTCGGTATCGACGGCGATCGCGTCGAACTCGCGGGCGCGCTGGCAAAAGTCGACCAGAGCCTGATGTGTGGAAATGTACATATCAACCCATCAAATAAGGTTAGGCCCGAAAAACACGGGTAGGATATCGGCATTGCTCTACAACTATACTCGGTTAGTCACAGAACGGGAACGTAAGTATGCGCTGCCTTATCATCCACAACCCGGCATCGGGTCCCAGCTCCGATGAAATCTACGCATTCACGCACGCCCTTGCACAGGGCGGCGACGAGGTCGTGATGCGCTTTATCGGCGATGGCATGGAGCCCGAGGACGCAGTAGCGGACGTTCGCGAGTTCGATCGCGTGGTCGTTTCGGGCGGCGACGGCACCGTTTCCAACGTGCTCGACCAGATGCGCGGGTGTGGCGTCCCCACGCTCGTCTTCCCCTCCGGCACGGCCTGCCTGTTCTTTAACAACATCGGTAATGCCCCCGAGGCAGCGGCGCTTGCCAAGGCTTGCCGCGCCGGCCGCACGGTCAAAGTAGACATGGGCGAGCTCTTTTGGCTCGACGAGAACGGCAACGAGAAGCGCCACGGCTTCATCATCATCGCCGGCTCGGGCTTCGATGCCGAGATCATGATGAAGGCCGCTCCCACTAAAAACGACATTGGCGAGATCGCCTACTTCCTCTCCGCGCTCGCCACGCCCAACCCCACGGTGGCGCACTTTGCCATTGAGCACGACGGCATTGTCGAGGAGCTCGACGGCATCTGCTGCATGGCAGGCAATACCTCGGTCATCCAAAACGACATCAACCTGTTCCCCAACTGTCGTATGGACGACGGCATGGTCGACATCGTCGTTATTGAGCCCGTACGCACGGTGCAGCTGCTCCCCACGGTAATCACCGCCGCGCTCGATCCCGCCGGCAAAGTGCTCGGCCGTCCGCAGTTTAAGATCATCCAGACCAAGGAAGCCAAGATCACCTGCACGCCATCGCTGGGTATGCAGTTCGATGGAGAGATCATCTCCAGCAACTCCGGCGTCTTTGGCGCTCGCGCGCTGCCGCAATGTCTCGACCTCATCGTCGACGATTTTTCACCGCTCGGAAAATAGGAGGACCCCATGAACGACAATCCCCTGATTGGCTTTATCGTCATCGTCTTGGCCATGCTCGTTGGTTACGCCATCAATGTGATCCACCGCCGAAAGAAGTAAATCCACATTGGTATGATATTCATCCAGTTATCGACTCTCCCGTTGTTTATGCAAATCCTAAACAGCGGGAGAGTTTTCTTTTTGAGCATTGTCTGGCGCTTTGTTCAGCTACAGTAAATGCAGGGTGCCTTTATTTAACTAAAGCAATAAAATGAGTATTATTATCCGCTCATCGTATATTTCTTCACGCTCATCGAGTAAAAGCTGTTGTCGAATGAATACTCTTTACACTTCCTTTAGGCTAGTAGATGTATTTATTAGCTGAAACTCCGTACGGTTTCGCGGGGTTTCAACAGTTGGGAGGGATCATGAGGTTTACTCATCCTGTCAACACGCTCAAGAAGCTCGGCTGCGGCCTTGCATTTGGAGCAGCGGCCATTATGGCCATGCCGACTTCGGCGCTCGCTTGCACCCAGATCTACATGGGCAGCCAGCTCACGGCAGACGGCAACACGTACTACGGACGCTCCGAGGACTTCGGCCCGCGCTACATCAAGCACTTTGGCATCGAGCCCGCACACAAGGACGGCAGCAAGTACACCTCGGTCGAGTCCGGCTTTGAGTACAAGTCCAAGGGCGCAACCTACCGCTACACCTTCGTTCGCGACAACCCCTCTCAGTGGGAAGATCGTTACGACGCATATTCCGAGGCTGGCATCAACGAAAAGGGCGTTTCCTGCTCTGCCACGCTGAGCACCTCCTATAACGAGAAGGCAGAGGAAGCCGACCCCGTCACCGAGGAGACCGGCATCGGCGAGTACAACTACGCCAGCGTTATTCTGGGCGAGAGCGCCACGGCCCGCGAGGGTGTCGAGCTCCTCGGCAGCCTGATTGACGAGCAGGGCGTCTGCTCCAACGACCAGATCATCATTGCCGACAACAACGAGACCTGGTTGTTTGCAGCGCTTTCCGGCCACCAGTGGATCGCTATGAGGCTCACCGACGATATTGCCTCACTCAACCCCAACATCGGCAACCTCACCTATGACGTCGACCTCGACGACACCGAGAACTGCCTCCACTCCGAGGGCATCGAGTCCATGCCTAAGGAGAAGGGCTTTGCCGAGTACACCGACGGCAAGTTCGACGTCGCCAAGACCTACGGCGAGGAGATTAGCGAGGCCGGTATGCACCAGTGGTCGCGCTATGTCCAGGGCCGCGATTACTTCATGGCTCCGCTTGCTGAGGGCACCGACTATGAGATCGTCAAGGACGAGCGCGAAGACGCTCGTGCGACGACCGGCGCCCTGGTCCACGAGATGCAGCCGCTGTTCTTCCAGCCCGGCAAGTCCGACTGGAACACCTTTGAGATGATTCGTTCCTTCGCCGCTCGCGGCGAGAATGTCGCCGGCCTCAACGCCAACACCGACGGCGCCTATGCCATCGGCTCCAACCGCAACACCGAGATCCACACCTTCCAGATCCGTCACGGCATGGACCCCGAAATCGCGACCATCCAGTGGGAGATGCTCTCCAACGCCGAGTTCTCCGTCGCTATCCCCCTCTATTCCGCACTGCTCACCGAGGTCAGCCCCTACTTCAGCGATCAGGATGTCTCCTTCGATCACTGTGAAGAGGAAGACGTCGTGAACAACGAGGAGCCCAAGAACTCCATCAACTACGTCCTCATGGACATCAACACGCTCGCCTATGAGAACCGCGACAGCTGCGCCACCGGCGTCCGCGCCTATCTCGACGCCCTGCAGAAGGAGCTCATCGAGCAGAACCTAACCGTCGACGAGGCCATGCAGGCCGCCGAGGACACCGAGGCCCGCACTGCCCTGGCCAACAAGACCGGCAAGGCAGCGACCAAGAACACCTACGTCAAGTGCAAGGCCATGCTCGAGGAGATGCGCGACTACCTCAAGGAGGGCGATTTCTCCGAGGAGTTCGTCCCGAGTGACTACGATGCCGACAACGACTGCCTGGTCGAGTCCATCACCTACGCCGACGAGGCTCTCTCCGATAAGGACGTTGCCGAGCCCGAGGCTGAGGAAGAGGCGACCGAGGAGAAGTCCGAGGGCAACAACATGGCCGCCATGGCCGTTGGCGCCGTCGTCATCATCGGTGTCTGCGGCTTCGTGCTTTATCGTCGCAAGAAGGCCTAAGGCCCTTGCGTTCCAAGAGACGGGCGGGGTCGCATGAGTCATCCCGCCCGCTCAGCCTGCCCTTTTGACCGGCAGGAAACGCCGCCGAAATCTTTTCAAAAAAGATTTCCCCGCACACACTTCGCTGTGCTATAGTGCAGCGCAACAGCAACGAGGTGCGACCGCGCCAAGGCATCACGAAAGGAGCCACCAAGATGATGAACACGATGAAGTCTCTCAACAACTGGTGGTGGCGTGATGCGAATACGATCGGTCGAAAGTGAGTCCCTCACGCCTGTTTTGCGCTCTAGGTGATTGGAAGGCCTCCGGTTTCGACCGGGGGCCTTTTTCTATCTCGAGCCCGATCGCATTCGCATCACGCGCCTCCGTTTTTCTCTTACACTCCCCTTTTTGAAAGGACTTTCACCATGTCTCAGAACACCACCGCCACCGCCCAGCCCCGCACCGTCCAGACCGCCGACCGCGGTAAACTCGATATTCGCGCCCTTGTCCTGCTCGCCATTCTGCTTGCCGCCGGCTTCATCCTCAACTTCACCGTCGGCAAGGCAATCTCGGGCATCTCGGGCGGTATGATCAGCCCCGAGTTCATTATCTCGGCCTTCTGCCTCACCATCCTGGTCATTCGTCCCAACATTGGCCAGGCGCTCGTCATTGGTCTCATCTCGGCGGCCGTAATCCAGATCACTACCACCTCGCCGTTTGTCGATTTTGCCGCCGAGGGTATCGCAGCCATGCTCATGGCCGTCATTGTCAACGCCGCCGCCAAGGACGGCCAGGTTAAGCCCGTCGTCGCCATCGTCGCAACATTCGTGACCACCTTTGTCTCGGGCGTCATCTTCATGGTCATCAAGATGGCCATGCTCGGCGTGGTGGGCGAGCTCGCCGCAGCCATGCTACCCGTCGTCGCCATGACCGCCGTATTTAACGCCATTCTGGTCGGCGCCCTCTACCTGCCCATCCAGAAGGCCCTGAAGCTCAACTAACCCGCTCGGCTTTACGAGCCACCCCATCTTGGCGTTCATTCGTCGCTCGCATACCCAAGTACGCTTCGCTCCTCTTTCGCGCCAACCTGGGGCACCTCGTAAAGCCGTATCCGTGCTTCACCGCCAAAGACTGTCCCAAACAACGAGCTTTTGGGGACGTTCTTAAACGACTAGTCATGTAAGAACGTCCCCAATGATTATGAAAGGTATCCATGGAAACGATCATCAACGTCGACGATGTCTCGTTCTCCTATGGCACGCAAACCGAGCAGGCGCTCAGCCACGTTTCGCTTAGCGTGAACAAGGGAGATTTCATCGGCATCATCGGGCCCTCGGGTGCCGGTAAGTCCACACTTGCCGCCTGCCTGTCGGGCGCCGTGCCTCACCACTACACCGGCGCATTTTATGGCTCCGTGTTAGTTGACGGCCACGACACCTGCGAGGTCTCGCTCACCGACATATCGCAGATCGTCGGCAGCGTGTTGCAGGACATCGATACCCAGATGGTCGCTTCGGTCGTTGAGGACGAAATGCTCTTTGGTCTCGAGAACTTTGGCGTTCCGCATGACCAGATCGAGCAGCGCTTGTGCGAGACGCTTAAGACCGTCGGCATTAGCGACCTGCGCGACCGCGAGATCGCCACCCTCTCGGGCGGCCAAAAGCAAAAGGTAGCTATCGCCGCCATCCTCGCCATGCGTCCGCGCGTCTTAGTGCTCGATGAGCCAACCGCAGCACTCGACCCCGCCAGTTCCACCTTGGTCTTCGAGACGCTGCGCGAGGCAAACCGCGCGCTCGGCATCACCATCGTCGTCGTTGAGCAAAAGGTCGCTCTGCTTTCGGAGTACTGCAACCGTGTGTTGGTGCTCGATCACGGCCAGATCGCGCTGCAAGGTGAGCCGCACGAGGTCTTCGCACGCACCGACGAGCTTCGCACCATCGGCGTCGATTGTCCGCGCGTCACGCGCATCTTCAACAGTCTCGAGGCCGATGGCTTGGTAAGCGGCACGCCCTGTCTGGATGTCGACGAGGCAGAACGCCTGATCACGGAAATCGTCGACCCCGACCGTGCGACAAGCGATACCCAGGCGCCCGCAGGCTCCCCGCACGCGCCGTCGCTGCGCCCGCATGCGAAAGACGCCGAGCCGGTGCTCACCTTTGACCATGTCGAGTTTTCTTACCCCCATGGAGGCGCCGCCGTCCACGACCTCAACTTGACGCTCTACCCCGGCGAGCTCGTGGGCATTGTCGGCCAAAACGGAGCCGGCAAA
This sequence comes from uncultured Collinsella sp., assembly GCA_900550595.1. GTDB lineage: Bacteria > Actinomycetota > Coriobacteriia > Coriobacteriales > Coriobacteriaceae > Collinsella. The sequence goes on along the minus strand of URTB01000026.1, from coordinate 3,128 downwards.
ACCACGCTCACCAAACTGCTCACGGGTTTGCTCAAGCCCGCATCGGGCAGCGTACGCGTTACGGGCTTGGACACGGCATCGGTTCCCACGAGCCGCATCGCACACGAAGTGGCAACGCTTTTCCAGAACCCCGACCGCCAAATCTGCAAAGACACCGTGCTCGACGAGGTCGCCTTTGGTCTAGAACTTGCCGGCATCGACCGCGCCGAAGCCCTGCGTCGCGCCCAGCTGGTCATCGACCGCTTTGGTCTGCCCGCCGACGAGGCACCGTTCTCACTGTCGCGCGGCCAACGCCAGATGGTGGCGCTGGCCTCCGTTGTGGTGATCGAGCCCAAGATCGTGGTGCTCGACGAACCCACGAGTGGCCTGGACTACCGCGAGTGCATGACCGTGATGGAAACGGTGCGCACCATGGCAGAGCGCGGTTGCGCCGTCATCATGGTCTGTCACGACATGGAAGTCGTTTCCGACTTTGCCGAGCGCATCGTGGTGATGGCCAACGGTCGCATCCTCGACCGCGGCCGCACGCACGAGCTGTTCTCGAACATCGAACTCATGCAGCGTGCCTACGTTGAGCCGCCCCAGGTCATCGAACTCTCGCGCCGTCTGGCATCCACCGTCTCGCCCGCCTTTACGCAGGTGAGTGAGGTCACTGATATCGTTCGCATTACCGAGGAGATGGTCCGCCGTGGTTAACGTCATCGACTACATGCCGGGCGACACGCTGCTACACCGCCTGAACCCCGTCATCAAACTGGGCCTCGCCGCCGCCATCATCATCGGCATTTTCTTGTCCGACACCTATGTGGCACTGCTGGGCTTTCTGGCACTCACGCTCGCGCTGGGAGCCTACGCCGGCGTCGTCGACCGCCTGCTCGCGCTGCTCAAGCTGCTGATTCCACTCGCGCTCATCATGCTGGTGCTGCAGCTGGCTTTTATGCGCGATGGCAACGTGGTGTGGAGCTTTGTCACCGATGAAGGCCTCATCACCGGAACAAAGGCCTGTCTGCGTCTGCTGGGCGTGGCGCTACCGCTTATTCTGATGCTCATGGTGACCAAGCTCAACGACCTTGCCAACGCCTGCGTCGAGGTGCTGCACGTTCCGTATCGTTACGCCTTCACCTTTACCACGGCGCTGCGCTTTGTGCCAGTGTTTGGCCAGGAGATGAACGCCATCATGGAGGCGCAGACCGCACGCGGCATCGAGTATGACACCAAGAACCCCATCAAGAAGCTCAAGCTCATGCTGCCGCTGTGCGTGCCGCTACTGATCTCGAGCGTGGGTAAAACCGACGCCACGGCCCTGGCAGCCGAGCAGCGCGGCTTCTACCTGCGCACGCGCGCGAGCTCGTACAAGCGCTACCCCATCAAGGGCCTGGACATTGCCATACTTATTGTCAGCATTGCCCTCATCGTCCTCGGCTTCCTGTTCTAACCCATCGCCACCGGCAACCGATAAATTCAAAAGGCCCCGGCTCGCATCAAACGAGCCGAGGCCTTACTGTTTTCCCAGATAAAACCTACCAAAATAAACCTGTCCCTTTTTTGGCAGGTCGAGGGCTACAGGCGGTAGGGGGCGCCGCTGCGGATGATGGATTCGCGCACCAGGACGTCCATGGCGTCAAGGGTAATCTCGGGCATCTCTCGGTACTTTTTCAGCACCGAGAGCTCGGTGCAGGCCAGAATGACGCGGTCGCAGCCGCTGCGGGCGAACTCCCACATCACGCGGTCAAACTTGTCCATATCGGGCTCGCGTCCGGCCTTCACGTCATCATAAATCAGCGACATCACGTCGGCCTGGCGCTTCTCGCTGGGATAGACGACCTCGACGCCCGCGGCCTCGCACTCGCGCCCGTAGACGCCGGCACCCACGGTGCCGTCGGTGCCCATGATGCCGATCTTGCGCACCGGCTCGGACGGCATGCTCAGGTTGGGATCGAACTCGCACTCCCCCATCACCGCGCCCGCCAGGGCATAGCGCACCGACTCACGCGGCATGTGGATAATCGGCACCTTGGTAAACGACTGAATCTGGTCGTAAAAGTAGTGCGATGTGTTGCAGGGAATGGCAATGTGCGCGCAGCCCAGTGTCTCGAGCGCCTGTGCGCACTCCTTCATGGTCGCCAGCAGCTCGGCATGCTCGCCGGTCTTGATGGCCAGCGTACGGTCGGGCATGGTCGACTTGGAAAGCACCACCATGTCGATATGCTCCTGATCACAGGCAGCAGCCGTATGACGCACGACCTGGTCGTAGTAATACGACGTGGCCTCAGCGCCCATGCCGCCGATAACTCCCAGCTTTTCCATCGCCGCCTCCTTGGTGACGCCCATGCAATTGCTCGTATCATGCCCGCGCCCGTCCGATGCAAACCGGGCGGGCGCCGCGCTCATCTACTTGTAATACGTCTTGAACAGCTTAAAGTGACGCAGCTTGGTGTGCCACATGCGCAACCAGCGGTTAAAGACAAAATCGCCCTTCATAAACGAAGGATCGGCAGCCTTGCCCTCCTTGGCCAGACGATGCGCCTTCGCACGCAGCTCGGGGTCCTTGACATACTTGTCAACGACGCCCATGGGGACGACCATCCACAGCGCCTCGTCCTGCGCCGTCACAAATTCTGGCTCAAACGGACGGTTATAGACGTACTCATCCACCACGTATTTAGCAACGTTAAAGCCGCTGTTGGTGACGTAGTAGTTACTGCGGCCCTGACGCGTGTTGAAGTCGAAGAACTTAAACGAACCATCGCGTTGGTCGTACTTGACGTCGAAGTTGGAGAAGCCCGTGAACTTAAGGTCCTCAAGCAGCTTGCGCACGCCACCCATGAGCTCGTCGTTGGGCTCGGTGATGATGCAGGCGTGGTTGCCGACACCGTGGGGCTGATGCTCCTCGAGCAGCACGTGACCCAGGCACATCATGCGAACCTTGCCGTTGCGGTCGGAATAGCTGGTAAGCACGCGCATGTACTCGTCGTTGCCGGGCACGCGGTCCTGCAAGATGAGATCATCGGTGTAGCCACTGGCGTACACATCGCGAATGACCTGCTCCAGCTCGGCGCGATCGGCAATCTCGTAGGCCTTCTTCTGGCCCTCGAACTCGTGCTCCCACCACATGATGCCGTCAGAGG
>URTB01000025.1 GCA_900550595.1 uncultured Collinsella sp. | reverse complement strand
AAGAAAGGCCTCCAGTGATGGAGGCCTAACAAATCAGTGGTGGGCGATGAGGGATTCGAACCCCCAGCCTTGTGCGTGTAAAGCACCTGCGCTAACCGTTGCGCCAATCGCCCGCAGGGACTGAGTATAGCGGAAACCCTGCGTGGTTCACCGCTAATTCATAACGAAATCTAAGCGGCGACTTCAGTGCTCTTGTTCTCGTCGATAAAGAAGCGCTTGTACCAAATGAGGAACGTCAGCGTGGTATAGATCTTGCGCTGGTTGAGCGCGCGGCCCTTAAAGTGATCGTCGAGCAGTTTCATGAGCGCATCAGTGTCAAAGAAATCAGCAGCCCACGGTGCGGTGAAGTATTCCTTTACGTAGTCGTAGTACTTTTGCTCGCGCAGCCAGAACTTGACCGGTACGGGGAAGCCCACCTTCTTGCGCGTTGCCCACTCGTCGGGCAGCGTGCGGTTGGCAGCGTGACGCAGAACGAGCTTGCAGCCTTCTTCGTTAACACGGTAGTTGGCGGGAATGTGCTCGGCAAACTCCATGACCTTCTTGTCCAGGAACGGAACGCGGAGCTCCAGAGAATGCGCCATGCACATCTTGTCGGCCTTGAGCAGAATGTCACCCGGCAGCCACATGTTCATATCCAGATACTGTTTCTTGGAAAGCTCGCAGCAGTCGGGAACCTGCTTGTAGTACTCGGCGCACATCTCGGCGGCGTTCTTGCCGGTGTCATAAGCGGGCTTGAGCACCTCGTCGACCTCGGAGGGATCGAACACCTTTGCCTGACCCACATACCAGCGCTCGGGAACCTCGGCGCATTTCGTCAGGAAGTTGTGGCCCTTAAAGTAGGGGAGATGCTGAACGAGTGAGCCCAGGGCGCGACGTACGCCGAGCGGCACGCGCTTCTTAAAAGTGCGCATCTCGGGGGTGTCCTCGTACCACTCATAGCCGGCAAACAGTTCGTCGGCACCCTCGCCCGAAAGGACGACGGTGACCTCCTTGGAAGCCATCTGCGCCAGATAGTACAGCGGCACGCTGGACAGGTTCGATTGCGGCTCGTCCATGTGGTACTGGATATCGGGCAGTGCATCAAAGAACTCGTCGGCGGTAATCATCTTGCGCACGTTCTTGATGCCCAGCTTGTCGGAAAGCTCGGCGGCGTAGTTGGTCTCGTTGAAGTTCTTGTAATCGAAGCCGACAGAATACGTGGTGTCGGGCATGAGACAGGCGGCAATGTAGCTGGAGTCCACACCGCCAGAAAGGAACGAGCCCACCTTAACATCGGCGATTCGGTGCGCAGCGACGCTTTCGTGCACGACCTTGTCGCACTCGTCCACGTACTCCTCGAAGGTCTTGGAGTTGTCGTCGGTGAAGTCACAGCTCCAGTAACGCTTGATGTCCATGGTGTTGGTCGTCAGGTCATACGTAAAGCAATGCGCCGGGGCAAGCTTGAACACGCCCTTAAAGAAGGTCTCCTCCGTGGCAGGGAATTGCAGCGTCAGGTAGGGGCGCAGCGCGTCGTGGTTGACAGCCTTCTCAAACTTGGGATGGTCCAGGAAGCTCTTGATCTCGGAGCCAAACAGCAGCGAGCCATCGGATGCCTGGTAGTAATAGAACGGCTTGATACCAAAGATGTCACGAGCACCAAAGAGTTTGTTCTTGTTCTGGTCGTGAATCACGAACGCGTACATGCCGCGCAGACGGTTGACCAGGTCCTCGCCCCACTCCTCGTAACCGTGTACCAGGACTTCGGTATCAGCGTTGCAGTGGAAGGCGTAGCCGGCCGCCTCCAGCTCGGCACGAAGCTCCTGGAAGTTGTAGATCTCTCCGTTGAAGACAATCGTGACCTTGCCGTCGTCGCTCGACATGGGCTGGGCTCCAGCTTCGGAAAGATCGAGAATCGAAAGACGACGAAAACCAAGAGCAACGTTGTCGACGATATGCTGGCCGCCCATATCGGGACCACGGTGGATGATGCGATTCATCATGGCCGTGAGAACCAGCTCACTCTGTTCATCTGTACCGGTAAAACCGACAAAACCGCACATGCAAGATCCTTTCTGCTGACGGCTCAGGTGTACTGCCGCAAGGATTGCGGCAGCTGATGTCAAATAATCTTTACTATCATGCCAATCTTTTGTTTCGTGATAGGGCATAAGCGCCGAGCGAACCGAAAAAACCACGTCCCGATCTTCAGGCGAAGCGGCGGGACGTGGTTGCGAACGCTATGTTAAAGAACAGCACCCAGATTTCCTTGGTTTTACACGGGGTGAACACTGTTGCCATTTATTAGACCACGGCACAGTCCATGCAATTTTTTAGAAGGCTGTGATGCGCGCAAGGTCAGGTGGCATATTAGGATGGTTGATAATACAGAATGTTTCATCGTTTCTGCCGCGGGACGCCTTCTGCCCTTTAAGGTTGAATTTAGCGAGAGAGGTCTTTGTATGTCGAGTCCGACACAAGAGAAGCTAACTCTGATGCGCTATATAGAGTTGCTCGAGGAAGATGACCTTGTTGTTTCCAGACCGAGCGCTTCGTGCGACCAGCGCATTGAGTTTGCGACTGATGACTCGCGCCAGGTGCGTCCGGGCACGTTGTTTGTCTGCAAAGGCCGTGCGTTTAAGCGCGAGTACCTGCTTTCGGCAATCGCCGATGGCGCCGTGGCCTACGTTTCCGAGGTCGATTACGATGTTGATCTTCCCGCGGTGATTGTGAGCGATATTCGTCGCACGCTCGCCGTGGTGGCAGATGCCTTTTATGGGCACCCGTCGGGTAAGGTGAAGGTCTGCGCCTTTACAGGCACCAAGGGCAAGTCGACCTGCAGCTTTTATCTGCGCGGCATCCTCGCCAACGAGGCCAAGCTTACGGGCTGTCATCGACCCGCTCTTAATACGGGCATTGAGTTCGACGACGGCATCGAGACGGGCCCTTCCAAGCTGACGACCCCCGAATCCTTCCTGCTGCAGTCTCGCATCGCACATGCTGCGGAGGCGGGTGCCCCGTGGCTGGTTATGGAGGCATCGAGTCAGGGCCTCAAATACGAGCGCACGGGCAAGATTGACTTTGAAGTCGGCGCCTTTACCAATATCGGCGAGGATCACATTTCGCCGATTGAGCATCCGACGCTCGAGGATTACTTTGCCAGCAAGCTCAAAATCTTCTTGCAGAGCCGTTTTGCCGTGGTCAATCTCGATATGGATAAGGTCGATCGCGTGCTCGAGGCGGCATCTCGTTGCGAACGTACGGTGACGTTCTCCCTGACCGACGAGCGTGCCGACGTGCTTGCGCTGGCGATTCGCAATGGCGACTGCGGCGTGGTGGCAACGGTGCGCACGCCCCGTTTTACGCGTGACATTGTGATTCCCACGCCGGTTAAGTTCAATGTGTCCAACGCGCTTGCCGCTATTGCCTGCGCCGAGGCCCTGGGCATTTCCGAAGAGGGTATCGTCCATGGCTTTGAGGGCGTCTTCGTTCCCGGTCGTATGGAGCTCTATCCGTCCGTATCGGGCAAAATCCTGGGCATCGTCGATTTTGCACATAACGGCATGAGCCTCGAGACACTCCTGCGCGACTTGCGCGAGAACTATCCCGAGCGCGAGCTGGCGGTTGTATTTGGCGCTACGGGCGGTAAGGGTGTCGATCGACGCACCACGATGGGCATCGCCGCTGGCAAGTATGCCGACCGAATCGTGATTACCGAGGATGACCCCGGCCCCGAGGATGTCGAGGACATCTGCGCCGAGATCGCGCGCAACGTTCAAGCGCAGGGAAATGATAACTGGCAAATCGTGACTGATCGCGTTGCCGCTATCGAGACTGCCGTGCGCGAAACTGTCCGTCCTGCCGTGGTCATCGTGACCGGTAAGGGCGAGGAAGAGTGTATGCTGCGCAAGAACGGACCCGAGCCTTGTGAGCGCGACGGTTCGATTCTCAAGCGCACCCTTGCGGCGTACGACGCCTAGACCAGCCCCTTCTATGTAAACGGAGTGACCATGTCCCACAACATCCTGCCGACCGTTGCCGAGCTTTCGGGCGAGATGCGCGAGCGCCTTGCCAAGGTCAAGTATGTCTTTACCGATCTGGACGCCACGATGCTCGCCCCCGGCTCGTGCGTGCTGCGCGATAACGACGGCAATCCCTCGACCAAGCTCGTCGAGGCGGTTGTCGCGCTCGCCCGTGCCGGCATCCAGGTGGTTCCCACCTCGGGTCGCAATCGCACCATGATCCATGAGGACGCCCGCGTGCTCGGCCTCAACTCCTACATCGGCGAGATGGGCGGCCTGGTCATGTACGACCTCAAGGCCAACGACTGGGAGTACCTGACGGGCGACATGCCCTACGACCCCGCCTGCGGTCTCACGCCGCACCAGGTGATCGAGCAGACCGGCGTGTGCGAGAAGATCCTTGCCCGCTGGCCGCACAAGATCGAATACCACAACGACATGTCGACCGGCTACAAGTACCGTGAGGTCACCGTCGGCATGCGCGGCGATGTGCCCGACGATGAGGTCCAGGCCATCCTGGACGAGGCCGGCTGCGGTCTGGTCTGGGCTTGCAACGGCCATCTGACTCACCTGTCCAAGCCGACGACGCTCGAGCTTAATCGCGTCGAGGACGGCCGCGCCTTCAACATCAATCCGGCGGGTCTCAACAAAGGCGTTGCCATTGCGCGCTTCTGCGAGCACCTGGGGATCGAGCGCGAGGAGACGCTTGCGCTCGGCGACTCCGAGTCCGACTTCTACATGGCCGACCATGTGGGCATGTTCTGCCTGGTCGAGAATGGTCTGACGAGCGCCGGTGCCCCGGAGTTCTTGGACACCTGCGACAATGCCTATGTAACGCGCGGCAAGATTGTCGACGGTTGGGTGGCAACGGCCGAGCTGCTGGTCGCAGCCCGTTCGTAGTGCGACGCATCACGCGTGGTCGCATTTTTCGAGAGAGAATCTGGTGAGGTAATGTCCGATATCGATAATCTGGCCGGGGACACGCGTCCGATCGGCGTGTTCGACTCGGGCCTGGGCGGCTTGACGGTCGCGCGCGCGATCGCAACAGCGCTTCCGCACGAGTCCGTCTACTATTTCGGTGACACTAAGCGCTGCCCTTATGGCACCCGCACCGAGGACGAGGTTCGCTCGTTTGCGCTGCAGGCGGGCCGCTGGCTATCGAGGCACGACGTTAAGATCATGGTCATCGCCTGTAACACGGCGACCGCCGCGGCCTTGCGTCTGGCTCAACAAGTGCTCGACGTTCCCGTGATCGGCGTGATCGCCCCGGGCGCACGCGCCGCCATTAACAGCACGCGTACGCGTCGCGTGGGCGTGCTGGCCACCAACCTCACCATTCGCTCGGGTGCCTACACGCGCGCCATCCAGGACTTGGATGCTGGTGTCGATGTGTATGGCTGCCCGGCCTCGAGCTTTGTCGAGGTCGTCGAGCACGAGCTCGCCTCGGGCGCGCATCTGCAGGAGCAGTGGCTCGAGAACGAGGATATTTTTGATACGCCAGCCGTTCGCGCGCTGGTCGGCGCCACAGTCGAGCCGCTGCACGATCGCGGCATCGATACCGTGGTACTCGGCTGTACGCACTTCCCGCTGCTGGTGGGTCCCATCCGACATGCGCTGGGACCCGGGGTGCGCGTGGTGAGCTCCGCCGAGGAGACCACCCGCGAGCTGACTGATATCCTCACGCGTCGTGAGCAACTGGCGGGCGATACCGCCGAGCCACAGCATCGCTTTGCCACCACGTCTGACAACATTGCCGAGTTTGCGGTGGCGGGTAGCTTTATCTTTGGCCAGCCGCTTAAAAGCATCGAGCATGTCGATATTGACGAACTCGGTTAGGCTCGCAATGTCGCCGGAGTCTTCGCCACATCTTTTGCCGAAAGGATAGTTCCATGGAATACATGCAGGTCAACCGCGCCAACGGCCGCGCCGCCAACGAGCTGCGCCCCGTTAAGCTCACCCGCGGCGTCATGAAGCACGCCCACGGCTCGTGCCTGGCGGAGTTCGGCGACACGCGCGTACTGTGCGCCGCCACCATCGAGGAGGGTGTGCCGGGTTGGCGCAAGGGCGCCAAGGCCGGCTGGGTAACGGCGGAATATGCGTTGCTGCCGGCCTCGACCGGTAAACGCTGCAAGCGCGAGCATGCCAACCGCAAGGGCCGCTCCATGGAGATCGAGCGGCTTATCGGCCGCAGCCTGCGTACCGTCGTCAACATGAAGGCGCTCGGCGAGTACACCGTTACCGTCGACTGCGATGTGATCCAGGCCGATGGCGGCACGCGTACGGCGAGCATTACCGGTGCCTGGTTGGCGCTGCACGACGCCCTTGCCGTGTGGGTCGAGGCGGGAAAACTCGAGCGCATCCCGCTCACGGGCCAGGTTGCCGCCATTTCCATGGGCGTCGTCGACGGCAACACCCTGCTCGACTTGGATTATTCCGAGGACAGCCACGCCGAGGTCGACATGAACCTCGTCGCTACCGATTCCGGTGAGATGATCGAACTTCAGGGTACCGGCGAGCAGGCGCCCTTCGACCGTAAGCGTCTCAACGCCCTACTCGACCTGGGCGACAAGGGCATTGCCGAGCTCATCGAGCTTCAGCACCAAGCCCTCGCCTAACCTACCAAAAAGGGACAGGTTTATTTTGGCAGGTTTTATCTGGGAAAACGTCGAAGTATAAGACTGCCGTTGATTGAGACGGGAGAGAGGCCGAAGTCCTCGTCGTCCTCAACTCGGCATTGCTATAGAGACAAAGGAGACCAGCTATGGCACTTGAGAAGATTGACATCGACACCCTCGACCCGGCGGCGACCATCGTCGTGGCAACCGGCAACGCCCATAAGCTCACCGAGATCGAGGCCATTTTGGGCAAGGTCATGCCCGAGGTGCGCTTTGTGGCGCTCGGCCAGCTGGGCGATTTTGAGGACCCCGAGGAAAACGGCACGACGTTTTTGGAGAACGCCATCATCAAGGCGCAGGCTGCGGTCGAGGAGACGGGCCTTATGGCCATCGCCGACGACTCCGGCTTGGTCGTCGATGCGTTGGACGGCGAGCCGGGCGTGTATAGCGCGCGCTATGCGGGCGTGCATGGCGACGATGCCGCCAACAACGCCAAGCTTCTCGTTAACCTGGAAGGCGTGGCAGACGAGGACCGTACCGCGCGCTTTATGAGCGTCGTCGCGCTTATCGATACGGACGGCCTGGTCACCTATGGCGAGGGCGCCTGCGAAGGCGTTATCGCGCACGAGGGCCGCGGCGAACACGGTTTTGGCTACGACCCGCTGTTCCTGCCGGTCGATACGCCGGGCAAGACCATGGCCGAGCTCACGGCGGACGAGAAGAACGCCATCAGCCATCGTTTCCATGCGCTCGAGCATCTGTCCGCCAAGCTGACGGGCGAGGAGTAGACCGTGCGTGCGGTGGTGCAGCGCGTGCTCAACGCCAGCGTGACAGTCGACGGCGAGTGCGTGGGCCGTATTGGACGCGGCTACTTGGTGCTGCTGGGCGTGGGCAACGGCGATACACGCGCCGAAGCCGACAAGCTGTGGGGCAAGCTCCGCGGGCTGCGTATCAACGAGGACGAGAACGGCAAGACCAACTTGGCGCTGGCGGATGTCGACGGCGAGGTGCTCGTGGTGTCGCAGTTCACGCTGTTTGCCGACTGCCGCCACGGCCGCCGTCCGTCGTTTACGGACGCCGGCGCGCCCGATGTCGCTAACGAACTTTACGAGTACTTTTTGACACTCGTCGCTCAGGACGTTGAGCATGTGGCGCACGGTATCTTTGGCGCCGATATGAAGGTCGACCTGGTCAACGACGGTCCGTTCACCATCGTTCTGGACACAGACAATCTTTAGGTTACGCGGTTTTACCAAACCGCGTAACAACTGGTCATGCGAAGTTGTCGTCTGGAGCGTATTTGAGACGGGGCTTTTTGAGCTGCTTGCGTATGGCTGCAACAGGGTGGTATAGTATTAGAGTTTTGTCTATCTTAGGGGTATTATCCCCTTTTTGAATTGCACCCTCTGGAGGCCCTATTCATGGAAGAGATGGAAGTCAATCACGTCGACGACATCCACGAGAAGCTGACCGATATGGTGGGCGATCGCGTCAAGGTTAAGGCCAACATGGGCCGTACCCGCGTCATCGAGCGCATGGGCACCATCAAGAGCGTCCACCCTGCCGTCTTTATCGTTGAGGTTGACGAGCGTCGCGGCCGCAAATCGCGTCAGTCCTACCAGTACATCGATGTCCTTACCGGCCAGGTCGAACTGTTCGACCCCGAGAGCGGCGAACATATCTTTACCCCGCTCGGCAACCAGCTCGAGGAGCACTAACGGTGACCGATCGGTCCCTCATCCTTACCGCGCCGGCAAAGATTAACCTCTATCTGGGGGTTCATACCGAGCGCGACGCCCGCGGCTATCACAGGGTCGATTCCCTGATGGCAGCCGTCGGTCTAGCCGATACCGTGACGGTCACGCCGGCGCAGGCGTTGACCGTCCAGACGGTTCCGGCATCCGATTTTCCCATGCAAAAAAATACGGCCTATCGGGCGGCAATCGCTATGGCCAAGCATTACGGTCGCGATGCCAACGTGTGCGTGACGATCGAAAAGCGTATCCCGCTGTGCGCCGGCCTGGGAGGCCCCTCGACGGATGCCGCTGCGGTCATCGTTGCCTTGGCCGAGCTGTGGGGTATCGACCGCGCCGACCCCGCGCTCGATGACATCGCTCGCGGTATCGGCGCCGACGTGCCGTTCTTTTTGCACACGAGTCCCGCATTCTACGTCGGCGGGGGAGATGTGCTGGCCACTGAGTATCCTGTGCTTCTGGCGACACCTGTCGTATTGGTCAAACCGCACGAGACGAGCGTTTCAACGGTTGAAGCGTATCGACGATTTGATGAGAGTCCGGTGCCCGCGGAAAAACCCGATGCGATTGCTTCTGTCTTACGCGCCGGCGATGCCGAGGCGGCATATGCGCTCGTTCATAACAATCTGGGCGTCATATCCGCGCAGATGGAGCCGCGGATCCAGGCGGTTCTCGACTGGCTGCGCGCACAGGAGGGAACCGTTGCCGTGGACGTGTGCGGTTCGGGTGCCTGCTCGTTTGCCATTTGCGATACCGTCGCTGCAGCAGCCCATCTTGCGGGAGCTGCCCAGCAAAATGGCTGGTGGGCCTGCGCGACTGAGCTTATTCCCAACACGGTTCAAATCGACGCGACAAAGAAATAAAAATTTCTCTAGCACGCGACGAAAATCTTTGTTACTATAGTCGAGCTAACGGGTTGTGGCTCAGTTTGGTAGAGCACTGCGTTCGGGACGCAGGGGTCGCTGGTTCAAATCCAGTCAACCCGACCAGAGCATGAGAAGGGACCGCTTCTTGCGGTCCCTTTTTTTAGCTATTGTTGTGATACCGTGGCACCCGCGGTATACTCATTCGAGCTTGTCTCGCTGTATTGTGGAGGTCTACATGTTTGGACTGAGGGCTCCTGAGCTCATCATTATTCTCATCGTTGTCTTGATCATCTTCGGGCCTAAGAACCTGCCGAAGCTCGGCAAGTCTCTCGGCTCTACCGTCAAGAATATCCGCGAGGGTATGGAGGGCGACGATAAGGGCGAAACCAAGCAGGCCGAGGACGTTGTGGTCGAGGAGTCCAAGGAGGACAAGGAGATCGCAGAGCTCGAGGCCAAGCTCGCTGCTGCCAAGAAAAAGCAGGCAGAGGACAGCGACGCGGACGCAGAGTAGTCCCATCCCTTTGGGGTGAGCACCTGACCGGCTTGCCCGCAGGCTAGCCGGTCTTTTTCGTTTTGTTGACAGTTGATCGTTACATCATAGTTGGGGAGATATCCGTATGGACGCAAGCCAGATCGTACTGACCGCTGAGGGCCGCCAGAAGCTCGTCGAGGAGCTCGCTTGGCGTGAGGGCGATTACGCCAAGGAGATCGTCGAGGACATCAAGGAAGCCCGCGCGTTCGGCGACCTTTCGGAGAACTCCGAGTACGATGCCGCCAAGGACAAGCAGGCCCAGAATGCTGCTCGCATTGCCGAGATTCAGGCCATCCTCGCCAACGCTCAGGTTGCTGCCACCACGGGCGATCTGACCGTCTCCATCGGTTCCACCGTTTCTCTGATCGATCCCAACGGTGAGGTCATGGAAGTCACGCTCGTCGGTACCACCGAGACCAACTCGCTCGAGCACAAGATCTCTAACGAGTCTCCGGTCGGTCACGCCATCATCGGTCACGGCGAGGGCGACTCCGTTGAGGTCGTTACGCCTTCTGGCAAGACCCGCGTCTACACCATCGCCAAGATCGCACGCTAGACCACGGTCCCGCGTAAAGGTATGTTTTCGCTCCCTGGGACCGAATCCTGGGGAGCGTTTTAGTTTGAGGAGCTAACTTATGGCAGAGAACCAGAACGTCGCCGATCAGGCCTCGACGCTCAACGACGAGCGCGCCACGCGTCTGGCAAAGCGCGCCGCCCTGTTCGAGGCGGGCCAGAACCCCTATCCCGAGCACTCCGAGATCGAGGACTATGTCGTCGACATTGAGGCCAAATATGCCGATCTTGCCGATGGCGAGGATACTGAGGACGTCGTGAAGATCGGCGGCCGCGTGGTCGCCAAGCGCGGTCAGGGCAAGATCATGTTTATCGTCGTGCGCGACGCTACCGCCGAGATTCAGCTGTTCTGCCGCATCAACGACATGGACGAGGCAGCTTGGAATACGCTCAAGGCTCTCGACCTTGGTGACATCCTGGGCGTGACCGGCGTGGTTGTTCGCACCAAGCGCGGCCAGCTCTCCGTTGCCCCCAAGAGTGCGACCCTGCTCTCCAAGGCTGTTCGTCCGTTGCCCGAGAAGTTCCACGGTCTTTCCGATAAGGAGACCCGTTATCGTCAGCGCTATGTCGACCTGATTGCCAACGACGATGTTCGCGAGACCTTCCGCAAGCGCTCGCAGATTCTCTCCACCTTCCGCCGCTTTATGGAGTCCGACGGCTACATGGAGGTCGAGACCCCCATTCTGCAGACTATCCAGGGCGGCGCTACGGCTAAGCCGTTCATCACGCACTTCAACGCGCTCGATCAAGAGTGCTACCTGCGCATTGCTACCGAGCTGCACCTCAAGCGCTGCATCGTCGGTGGCTTTGAGCGTGTCTTCGAGATTGGCCGCATCTTCCGTAACGAGGGCATGGACCTTACCCACAACCCCGAGTTCACCACGATGGAGGCCTACCGTGCCTTCTCCGACCTCGAGGGCATGAAGGCGCTCGCCCAGGGTGTCATCAAGGCTGCCAACAAGGCCATCGGCAACCCCGAGGTCATTGAGTACCAGGGTCAGACCATCGATCTTTCCGGTGAGTGGGCAAGCCGTCCCATGACCGACATCGTCTCGGACGTGCTCGGCAAGCAGGTCACCATCGACACGCCGGTCGAGGAGCTTGCCGCCGCCGCACGCGAGAAGGGCCTGGAGATTAAGCCCGAGTGGACTGCTGGCAAGATCATCGCCGAGATTTACGATGAGCTGGGCGAGGACACCATCGTCAACCCGACCTTCGTATGCGATTACCCCATCGAGGTCAGCCCGCTTGCCAAGCGTTTTGAGGACGATCCGCGCCTGACGCACCGCTTTGAGCTGGTCATCGCCGGCCACGAGTACGCCAACGCATTCTCCGAGCTCAACGACCCGGTCGACCAGGCCGAGCGCTTTGCTGCCCAGATGGCTGAGAAGGCCGGCGGCGACGACGAGGCTATGGAGTACGACGAGGACTACGTGCGCGCCCTCGAGTACGGTATGCCTCCCGCGGGCGGCATCGGCATCGGTATCGATCGCGTGGTCATGCTGCTCACCAACCAGGCTTCCATTCGCGACGTCCTGCTGTTCCCGCACATGAAGCCCGAAAAGGGTTTCCAGTCCGGTGCCGCCGCTGCCAAGGCTGCCGAGGCCGGCAACGCCGCAAGCCCGTTCGTCAAGCCGCTCAAGCCCACGCTCGATTACTCCAAGATCGCCGTTGAGCCGCTGTTCGAGGAATTCGTCGACTTTGATACCTTCTCCAAGAGCGATTTCCGCGCTGTGAAGGTCAAGGCATGCGAGGCCGTCAAGAAGTCCAAGAAGCTGCTGAACTTTACGCTCGACGACGGCACCGGCACCGACCGCACCATCCTCTCCGGCATCCATGGCTACTATGAGCCCGAGGACCTGGTCGGTAAGACGCTGCTCGCCATCACCAATCTGCCTCCGCGCAAGATGATGGGTATTCCCAGCTGCGGTATGCTGATCAGCGCCATCCACGAGGAGGAGGGCGAGGAGCGCCTCAACCTGATCCAGCTCGACGCTTCCATCCCCGCCGGCGCAAAGATGTACTAACTAGTTACGCGGTTTTACCAAACCGCGTAACGGCTCGACGCTGCGCGGGCCGCATTTGGACAATCTGACGTTCAACTTCAAGGGCGCG
>URTB01000024.1 GCA_900550595.1 uncultured Collinsella sp. | reverse complement strand
CTAGTATAACGCGGTTGTCTTGTTCGATACAAGGGTGGCGATGCTTGTTTTAGCTGTGGAGATTCGTTTGAAAATCGCGTCAATTGTGGAGATGAGGACCTTTGGCCTCCTGTTCTCCCTATCTTCTACCTGCACTTTTGCTTGATTGTTGTATTTGAGCTCAATTTGTCAGGAATTGGGCAAGCTTTTGGTCAGGCTCCGGTACTTACCCGCATGAACCTCGGGGGTAGCCTCATCCTACGCGTCGCAGCCTCCCCGTGCGACGCACGAGGGATAAGGAGCAGCCATGTCCAACGCACCCACGCACTCTGTCCACAGCGCAATCGCAACAGGTCCGCTGCTCCTAGTCCTCTTTTTACTTTTAGGCTGCATGACACCGGATGCCGCGCTCGCCGTCGACGGTTACGAATCGCTCGGATTCCGCACTATCAGCAATGAATGCGGTCCTTTTGGAGTTGGCAAATACGAGGCACAGGATTCTTCGACTGCCTACTGTATGAACCAGGACCGATTTGGCCCCAGCACACCGGGCGGACCCTGGCTCACCTACAATCAGGGCTGGGTATGGCTCGAAGACGAATTCGCGGCCATCATCTGCCATGGCTACCCCACCGCCACATCCTTTGGCGGGCATAACCTGTCCCCCGATCGAGCACGCGCCGCAACCCAACTTGCCGTCTGGATGCTCAACGGCACCACCCATACCGACGGATCATTCTCATATACAACCGCCCAGGGCGTCACAAAGAGCGGAAACTTTTCCGGCGACAATGAGGTCGTTGCCGCAGCGCGCTGGCTCCACGACAGCGCCAAGTCGGGAAGGATTAAAGCCGCACCGCATCGCGCGCGGCGCTATTTGGGAACTGTGTCGGGCGACAGCAAGCGTCAAGACATGCTCTACGTGCTCCCAGCCGTCTCCGCATCCTTCCAAAAACAGTCAGCCAACGCCGCCATCACGAGCGAAAACGATACCTACAGGCTCGACGGAGCGATGTTCGACATCTATGAGAGCGCCGGCGACAAGCGTGTCGGCAGCATCCAGATGGACAGCAGCGGTCGCGCACAGGCGACACTTTTGCCCAACACGGCATATTATCTGGTCGAAACCAAAGCTCCGGCGGGTTATATCCCCAGGAGTGACCGCATCGCCTTTTCCACCGGCAATGGCGGCGGAAATGTCGTCATCGATGAGCAGCCCGGTACCATTACCCTGCGCATCGCAAAGGTCGATGCCGCGACTGGGGCAGGTCCTCAAGTCGGCGCGTCACTTGCCGGCGCTGAGTTCACCTGCGTCTCACAGTCTACCCCGGGCTGGACGCGCACCCTCACGACGGATGAGGACGGCCGGGCAACACTTACCGACATCCCCCTGGGCACCTTTACCGTCTATGAGTCGAGAGCTCCCGAGGGCTATCTTCCCTCCGATGAAACCTGGAGCTACACCATCGGTGCCGACCAGCCCGGAGACGCGGGCGTCGTTGAGCTCGAGCGTCGCACCCCCAACATCCCCATCGCTTTTGACCTCGAGATTTCAAAGTTCAAGGACTACGGCAATAGCGATGGGTCTGGTATAGAGCAGCCGGCGGAAGGCGTGGCCTTTGAAGTGGTAAGCAACACTTCGCAGCAGGTTGTTGGAACGCTGACCACCAATATCTACGGCTTCGCATCGACCAAAGACCAGGCTGGAGCATGGTTTGGCGCAGGAGAGCGCCCCGATGGCGTCAGCGGAACCATACCGTATGACCGTGCCGGCTACACCATTCGTGAGGTTGTCGACACTGCGCCCGACGGTTTTAAGCAGGCAGGGGAATGGACTATCACGGCAGAGCAGATCACTGACGGCGCAGAGCTTCAGTACATCGTAGACAACCACGCCCTGTCGACACATCTTCAAATCGTGAAGCGCGATGCTCAGACCGGCAGCGCCGTACCACGCGTCGGGTTCACCTTTCAGCTGCTCAATGGCAACCGTGAGCCCATCTCGCAAACATCTTGGCATCCCGCCCATACCGTTATGAATACCTTTACGACCGATGAAACCGGCGCCGTCACCCTGCCCGAATCGCTTAACCCGGGCACGTATTACATACGAGAGACTTCCGCCAAGGAACCGTATCTTGTTGGAGAAGATCTGGAGATAACGATTCCCACCGACATGAACTTAACGCCCATCGCGGTCGCCTCGTTTTACGACGACGCGGCAACAGGAAGCATCGAGATCGTTAAGAACGATACCGTAGACGGACACGCCCTTGCCGGCGCTGTTTTTGATATCCGCGCCGCGGGCGATATCGTGCGCCCCGACGGCAGCATTGTTGCCCTGGGCGGTGAAACCGTCACCACCATCACGACCGACGAGCGGGGATTTGCGTGCGCGAATCATCTTTCGCTGGGGTGCGGAACCGCCACCTATGAGGTTATTGAGGTACAGGCACCCGAAGGATACCTGCTCGACCAAAGCGCCCACACCGTCGAGCTGTCGTATGCCGACCAGGAAACACCCACGGTCAAAGCGCACCTCGATATCTCTAACGACTACACCAAAATCGACATCTCCAAAGTCGATCTGACCGGCAAACAAGAAGTGGATGGCGCTCGGCTCTCCCTCCACGGTGCCGACGGAACCGAAATTGACGCTTGGACCTCCTCCGACAAACCGCATCGCATCGAGCATCTTTTGCCCGGCACCTACACCCTGCGCGAAGCGATGTCCCCGCGCACTTACGACCTTGCCGAAGACATGACGTTTGAAATTAAGGCCACAGGAGAAGTGCAGACGGTAACCATGAAGGACACACCCATCGAGATCGAGGGCAGAGTCGACAAGCGGCAAGAGATCGCCCGCCCTATCGGTAAGGGCCTCGTCGCTAACGGCGATGGCAAAAACCGGGCCGTGGCACAATCCGATACGAACGGTTCCTTCTCCTATACGCTCGATGCTAAAAATGAGTCGAATACCTGGGTTGATGAATTCACCATCACCGACGATCTCGAATGCGTCAAAGGCGGCACTGCCAGGCTCATCGCCATCGAAACCCCTGTCGCGGCTGGGGACATCGACGGGCTTTGCAACGTGTGGTACCGAACGTCTCCAGTGGGAAGTATCGATACGGGCGAACAGGCCAATGCAACGCTCAGCGACGGGCATGACAACCCCTGGCTCAAAACGGACGAGGTCAAAAAGCTCCTAGGTGACGATTTGCGCATGGTCGATTACGACGATTGGCATCTTTGGAAAGCAAATATTCCAACAACGGAATCAGTCACCCTCGAGGCAAAAGAGCTCGCTCTTTTGGACGACACCGGCATCACGGGCATTCGTCTTGAGTATGGGGCCGTATCGGCCGACTTCACGACAAGAGGCGCTGCAGAATCTTGGACCCGCGAGGACCTCAAAGACGAACATGACGACCTTGATGATGTGAGCGCCGTCCTTGACTCGGATATTCACGGTGCCGTCATCCATATGCAGGCCGCGTCGTCTTACACGCCTCAGACCGCACTCGCCAACAGCGCTCGCGTTGACCTCTGTCGCAATGGCGGCGGTAGCAACCTTGAATCACATGACGAGGATCGCGTCATCCAGCGATGCACCATGCCGCAAGATTTACCATCAACGGGCTCTCTTCCCATCGCCGCCTGCCTCACTGCCTTCATGACCTCCGGCGCTGCGGCAATCTGGTTTGCCCATCTAAAGCTGGCATCGAAACGTCACTAACGTAATAAAAAAGAGGCGAGCCCGTCTCCCGGCTCGCCTCTTTTTCGTTCGTGGCGAAATGGCTATTCCTCAGATGCAGACCCACCGTCGATGAGCGCTTGATCGGACTCGGAGATGCCATCGGCTCCCAAACTCTGCTCGTGCTCCACTTCTTCGCTAATCGTGGACTCAGGCGTTGAGCCTTTAACGCCCACGATATACGCAACCCCAAAACCAAGGGCAATGGCGATCAGGGCCAAGATGAGATAGACGGGCCAGTGGCGCTTGATGTACGAAAACACGCAGACTCCTTATAGGTCAACCTACGAACGACGAATGACCTCGGTCACGACCTCGGACACCGTGGCGATATTTGTCGGATTGACGTTGTACGGCAGATCGTCCTCGGTGTGAGCGCACGCCAAACGTGGACCGTCGACGCCGGCAATGGTAAGGGCGCGTCGGCTTGCCTCGAGCGCAGCATAGGCATCGGTCTTGGCATAGGGCATCTCAAATGCACCGCAATCGACATGGAACGACTTGCACACCTTGTTGACCAAGTTCATGATGCGTCGGTCACCCTTGAGCAACTGCTGCTCGCCCTCGACCGTCACGACCGAAAGCCTACCGGCACCAATGGACTCAAGGTTGATAAAGAACACGCCGCGGAGCTTGTCGCGATGCGCGGCCAGGAACTCCTTCATGCCGGCGCCGTCACAATCGGAAGCGCCTGTAGCCACAAACCAGATGTCGTGGCCAAGCAGCTCGTCATCACCCATGGAGGCAACGGCAGCGAGCATATCCTCGGCGGAAGCTCCATCGGAAGACGTGGCGCCACCCTTCCAGCCGTCGTCATCCTCGAAGTTATCCCACGAGCCGATACCGCGACCAGACTTCTTGGCGTCGTAATCATCCTCGACGCCAAGCCAATCGCTCATGCTGTCCTGCTCGTTTTTCTTTTTGCGACCGAACAGACCGCCCAAGCCGCGCTTTTGCGGTTTGGCGGCGGGGGCGGCAGGAGCCGAGATAGTCTCAAGCGGCTGAACATCCGAGGTGACCGGCATGGGGGGAACAACCGGAGCCGATGTGGGCTCGGGACCCTGTGCCGTCGCGAAGGGATCGTTGACCTGAGCCGAAGGGTCGGGAAGGTCGAACAGCGAGGTGCGCGAGGCGACATTGGCCTGCTGCATCGAAGGCATCGAGGGATCGGGGACCGAGGCCAGCGGAGACGCAGAGGGCATGGGAGCCGGCGCGGATGCCGGATCGGGAACGTTCATGTTCGGGCGCGGCGACGCCTGAGACGAGATCTGAGCCATCAGAGCATCGACCGTCTCGGCCTGCGACGGAGCAGCATTGGCAACCGTGGCGCCGGGATCACTCGGCGCGGGCATGGTGAAGATCTGCGTAGAGTAGGGCCTCGACTCATCCGCCTGCGGAGCTTCGGGGGCCACGGGCTCAGGCTCTTGCTCGGAGCTGTCCGCAGCGACCTGTTCCGCCGCAGATTGATCCTCGACCGTATCAGGCGCAGCGGGCTCGTCCTCGACAGGAGCGGAAAGGGGCTCGGCGATAGCGGTGCCCTGCTTCTCAAACGTCATCGTGGCATCAAACGACACAGTGCTGTCGACCGGCTGTTGGGTTTCGAAAGTCGCCGTCTCCCCGGCAACATCCGCAGGCGAAGGCTGCGGCGCCTCGAAAGACGTCGTGGCGTCGGCGACATCAACGGATACCGGCTGCTCGGCGTCGTTTTGATCAAATTCCTGTGCCGCGCGCTCGCGCTCGGCCTCGGCCGCCTGTTGCTGGGCTGCAGCCTCGCGCTCGGCTGCCTCGCGGGCAGCAGCACGCTTTTCCTCAAAGTCGTCAACGAGTTTCTTGCCCTTTTCGAATGCCCCCTTAAAGAAATGGGAGGCGCTGGCACCGATCGAAGAAAACGCGGAAGCGATATCGGCATGGGGCGTCGTCGCCGGAAGCTCGGCAGAAAAATCGGTGTCGCTCTCGTAGGACACACGCTGCGGATACGCATCGTAGTCGTCCTCGGTATTATCGAGCTCCTCGGGCGCCGGGGCAGGCGCCATGACGTCCAGACCGGCTGCGGAATCGATAGCAGTCTCCGCATCGGCTTCCGTCTCGATGGCATTGGCCTCATCGGGCTGCGCAGCCACGACCGGATCGGGCTGGGGCGCGGGCTCGAACGTCGGCTCCTCGCCCTCTTCGTAATCGAGCGTACAGGACTCAGGAAGCATTCCCAGGGCACGAATGGCATCCGAGCCAAACCGG
The DNA here is from genome assembly GCA_900550595.1 of uncultured Collinsella sp. Taxonomy (GTDB): domain Bacteria; phylum Actinomycetota; class Coriobacteriia; order Coriobacteriales; family Coriobacteriaceae; genus Collinsella. The sequence continues at coordinate 7,073 of URTB01000024.1, read as the reverse complement.
ATGTTGCCGGCGGCATTGCGATAAAGCTTGGGCTCGGGCTCGGCCTGCTCGGCCGCGGCAGGCTCCTCTGCCGACTCGGCAGTGGACTCATCTGCAACGGGCTCCTCGGCCGGAATATCTTGGACCTGGGACTCGGGCGCGATGACGCCAATCAGGGTCTCGTCGGCAGAAGCACCTTCGAATCCATCGATTTGCTCATCAAAAGCCTCGCCCTGCTCACCCTCGGGAGCGATCGGCTGGCCATACTCATCCTCGGTATAGGCAGGCTCTTCGTACTCGATGGTATTACCGTAATCGTTTTGCTGCTGGGCCGCGGCATACTCGGCCGCCGCACGCGCCATCTCCTCGGCGCGACGCTTCTGCTCGCCAAAATACGTGTCGAACGGAATATCGTCAGGAAACTCGTTCTCACCCTGATAGGGGGCGACGTTATCCATGACACCCAGCATGGCGGCAACAGACGACTTGTTGCAAACCGAGCCGGACGTGTAGGGAAGGACAAAACGATTGGAAATAATATTGGCGGCATTGGCAAGAGCCACGAGAGAGGCAAGGATCGCGACAATCCACAGCAGGACCTTCAACGCGCCGGGAAGCGGCAAGATGCGCAGGACGGCAATAGCCGCGGGAGCAATCGTGGCAATCGGGAGCAACTTGGCGATTAGCGCTCGGTACGGCGCATAGGGCTCGCGAGCGAGCAGCTCAGCACGGGGAGAGTCGTAGTGTGCGACAACGACCACCGGGCGGTTACGCGGGGACGCGAGCGGGCCCGAGGCCTTGTGGTAGGCGATGACATTTTGGCTCACGCCCGTCTTGCCCAGGCGCGAAACCACGGGGTGGCCCGTGCGTTCGAGCACATAGAGCACGGCTCCGACAATGGCCAACAGGGTGCCGACTAAGCCGATACCGCCGCCGATGCCCATAAGCAGGGCACCGGCAAATGCCAGAATGCCCGTAACGGCAAACGCCATCCTACTCGGCGCGGGAGCATTAAACTCCTGCACCTCGGGATCAAAGCCGTGGTTGCGGAAAATTTGAGCGATATCTTCGGCAGCCAAGCGCTCTTCTTCGCTGCACGCCGGCGTGATGCCAGTGTTCTGCAGCAGGTGGTTAATATAGTTCTGGGTGTTCGCCATGTGCGCTCCACATCCATAATCCGACAAATAGGCCCAATGCATGCACATTAGAACCGTATATAGTCGAAAGTATACCCCGAGCGCGCGCAAACGGCCGAATTCTGGGCATCTTAACGCCCCAAGCGGACAAGGATATAGCCTAATCTCCATATCGGACTAAAATCATGGCATCAAACACCTTCCCATGCGAGGATTCTATGACGGCAAGCGATACAACCGTAACGAATAAAAAGGGGGCGCCGGAACCCGGTTTCGACAAGACCGCCCAGCGCATCCTCAATCTGTTCTTTGTCCTTAACAGCTCTCCCGAGCCATTGACCACAGAGCAAATTGTCCTGGATTCCGATCTTGGCTATGGGTCGGGCAATATCAACTCGGACAAGCGCAAGTTTCGCCGCGATCGCGAAAAACTCCTCGAACGCGGAATCACGATCAAGGAAGTTCGCGCAGCAGGCGCCCAAGAAACCGAAGAAAGCGCGTGGACCATCGATCGCGAGCACACGTTTGCGGCCGGTGGCCTCATCACCGCAGACGACGCGGACATCTTGCTCGACGCTATCGACCAGACCCTTGCGACCGGTTCGGCCGCGTTTGCCACGCCGCTTGCAGACATACGCTCCAAGATCGCCTACCTCACTGGCGCATCGACCGCAGAAGAGCCTCCCGCCCGTCGCTCACCCGCCGTCGATGCGGTGTGGAGCGCTTTTGCCGAACGCTGCGCACTGCGTTTTTTGTATCAAAACGGGCGTGGAGAGCAAAAAGAGCGCACCGTCTGCGTGTACGGCATGTTCGAGCACGAGGGCGTGGCGTATTTTTGCGGACTCGACAACGCCACCGATGAAATCAGGACGTTTCGCTGCGACCGTATCGTTCGCGCATGGCGCCCCTCGAAGGCCTACTCCATCCCCGCCGACTTTAACCTGAACGATCGCCTGTTCTTCGAGTTTGATTTTGCCGATTGCAAGCCCGTTATGGCGACCTTTTCGTTTGCCCCGCAAGCCCAGGCCGACATGGTCAGCGGCCTAACGCGCGGTCGCGGGGAGCTCACGCACACCGAAGAGGGTTGGACCTGGACCGTCGGCGTGCGCGACCTTAATGCCGCTGCCTCGTTTTGTATGGAGCACGCCATGGACGGCATGAGACCCGTTGCTCCCGATGCACTTAAACTGGCGTGGAACCACCTCATCGAAAGGACGGTGCACGAGCATGCCCGTGCGTAAACTCACCAGCGAGCAAAGGCTCTCGCGTGCGATTGACATCATGGAGGCCCTCTACGCTGCCGGTGAGACCGGTATGACACGAGGGGATATCTGCAGCCGTTTTGATATCACGGGTGCGGCGCTCGACGAAATTATCGATATCGTCTCGACCCTCGCTGACCGTGAGTCGGGCGCACGCATCATCTGCGAGCGCCACGGCGAGTGCATCATCCTGACAGGCGATGCGGGGCGTGTGCTGCCCTTGCGCCTAAGTGCCGCCGAAGGTGCCGTGCTCAACCACGAACTCGAATCGATGGGAATCGACTCTCGGGCAGCAGAGCGTATCCGACACGCCCTCCTACCCGAGAAACTCGGCTACAACCAGCGCGTCGTCGATACCGTTGCCCGAGGATCGCACTGGCAACAGCTGAACTGCGCGATTCAAGACGGCGTTCGATGCCGCATCATCTACCGTTCGATGGACGACACACGGCCGCGTGAGCGTCTCATCGACCCCCTGCGCATCGCGACGCATGGCGACCAAACCTATCTGATTGCCTGGGATGTCGAAGTCGATGAGCAGCGCTCCTACCGCATGGACAAAATCGAAGGCCTTACCCTTACCGACGATTCCGTGGAGCGCCACGCGCCCGCGTCCTTGTCCCTCCACGAATCCCTTTCCCAAGCGGAGCAGAGCGCAAAACTCCTCATGCCGCTCGACATGGCAGAGCGCCTAGACTGGGCCGGCATCATGTCGATTGAGCCAAACGGGGCAGACATGGCAACGGTGACCGTGCGCTATGGGTCAGAGCACAGGCTGTTCTGTCAGGTAATCGCAGCGGGCGGAGCCATCCGCATACTGGATGACCCCGCCTCGGCAAAGCGTCTATGCGATATGGCGAAGAGCCTGGTCTGTCCGCTTTAACGGCGTCGCTCGTGGCGTGCACGCCACAGCTGCAAATAATGACCGATCTGCGCTGACTCGATACGCTGGTAGGAAGTCGTGGGCAACGATGTCAAGAACTTCTTGCCGTAGCCCTTTGTCACCAAGCGCGGATCTGCCAAGATGAGCACGCCGCAATCGGTCGACGAGCGGATGAGACGGCCAGCGGCCTGCTTGACTTCGAGTACCGCCTCGGGCAGCGAGTAGCGCGCCCAGGCGCGGTCTTCGCGCAGGTTGCGCTCACACGAAAGGGGATCCGTGGGGCTCGAGAACGGCAGCTTGGGAATAATGACGCAACGCAGTGTCTCGCCGCTGGCGTCAAAGCCCTCCCAAAAGGCCTTGAGCGCAAAGAGCGATGAGGTCGGCTCGTTGATAAACCGATCGCGCAGACGGCGCGGGGACGAGTTGCGCTGTTGGCAATTGAGCTCCAGACCCGCTCGCGCCAATTTGGGCTCGACACGGGCATACAGGTCCTCCATATCGCGCCTGTTAGTGAAGAGCGTGAGCACCGATCCACCCATGGCGAGATGGGCATCGACCAGCACGCACTCGAGCGCTGACAGATAGCGCTCGCGATCGCGCGGATCAGGAATGTCCCCCGCCACGACCACGGCCATATTCGAGTCAAAGTCATAGCTCGAATCCAGGTGCAGCGATGAGGATGTTGACGCACCGATACGATCGAGGCCGACGGCATGGTTGAAATGCTCAAAGCTCTTGGACACCGTCATGGTCGCCGAAGCGAAAATGGCCGTGTGCACCTCGGGCAGCCATTCGTTCGCCAGGGCCTCGCCGATATCGATGCGCTCAGCGGTCATAGACTCCCCGCCCGCACGCAGCCGGCGGTTCACCTGCAGCGAGTACACATAGTGCTCATCCGTACCCTCAATGATGAGCTTGAGGTTCTCGTCCAGCTCGTGCAGACGGCGCGAAATATCGCCCAGGTCGACGACGACCTCGGGCTTATCGGCAGCGACGGCTTGCACCAGCGCGTCTACGCTTTTATCCGCCTGGTCCAGCGCATCAATTGCGGTATGGGCCGACTGCAAAAAATCGTGCCAGTCATCCGACTCGCGCAGCTCGGGGCCAATCCACAGATTCGCGTTGTCATAGCCCCCGCGGGCACGGCGGCCAAGCTCGCGCACGCCGTCGAACACATCGGCAATCGCCATGCTCGCGCGGGCAACCGTCGACGTCGCTTTGGCAGTGAGTCCCAGGTAGAGCGTGGAGCCCTCGGAAGTGGCCAAATCACGGGAAACCTGACTCAGCGCGCCGGCACTCGACCCACCCAGGCGCTCAAACAGTACGCGCGACTCATCTGCCGAAACCACGCGCGCCCATTGGCGACGGGCCTCGCGCTCGATGGAATGGGCCTCGTCGACCACCCAGTGACGAATCGGGGGCAAAATCCTCCCCTCGGCGGCCACGTTGCGGAACAACAGAGAATGGTTGGTGACCACCACGTCGGCATGTGCCGCACGACGGCGCGCCCCGTGGACCAGGCATTTGTCAGGGAAGAACGGACACAGACGACGAGCACACTCGCGCGAAGCCGTCGTAAAGTCGGGACGGTTGACGCTGCGCCAGCGAATGCCGAGTGAATCGAGGTCGCCATCGGCAGATTGGCACACATACGCCATGATCACCGCAACCGCCGTGAGCGTGTCAGCAGGATCGCGCTTGGTGGTGATCTCAACCTGACCACGGCTCATGCGCTCGAGCTTGCGCAGACACGGATAGTGGTCATAGCCCTTGAGTGCACAAAACGACAGGCCCCCGTCCAGCTGTTCGGCGAGCTTTGGCAGCTCATGGTACATAAGCTGGTCGGCAAGATTATTCGATTTGGTCGCAATGCCGACGGTAATGTTGTTTCGGCGGGCGGCCTCGGCGAAGGGCACGAGATAGGCCATCGACTTACCGACGCCCGTGCCCGCCTCGATCACGCGATGGGTGCCCGTGACCAGCGCATCGCGAACCTCAACCGCCATCGCGATCTGCTCGTCGCGCGGCTCATAGGTGGGGTACATGCGATTGACCAGGCCGCCGGGGGCGTAATCTGCCTCGATCTCTTCACGACTCGGCATCTTAAGGACCGGCAGCTCGTCCGCATCAACGCGATCGTCTGCGCGATCGGCCTTGAGCACATCGGCACGAGCGACGCTGAGCGAAAATATCGAACCCGGGTTCTGTCCAGCCAAAAAAGAAAAAATGGGGCGATATGACCAAGGCACGTCCGCGTGCATGTCCGCCAAGCGCGCCATAAGGCCCGAAGGCAGGTCGGTAAGTGCGACCAACAGCACGCGCCACACACCGCACAGGGCATCAACGTCGGCGTTCGCACGGTGCGATACCGAATCGCACCCAAACAAGTCGGCCATAAAGGACAATTTGTGCGATGTCAGGCGCGGAAGCGCAATGCGCGACAGCGCCAGCGAATCGATCCAGATATCACTCACGTTGACGCCGCCCTTGACCGATTCGATAAACGACCGGTCAAACGTGGCGTTATGCGCGATAACAGGACAGCCGCCCACAAAGTCGGCGAGTGCCGCGACGGCCTCGACGACCGACGGAGCATCTGCCACATCGGCGTTCGTAATGCTCGTGAGCTCGGTAATCTCTGCAGGAATTAGCTGCTTGGGATGCACGAACGTATCAAAGCGGTCAATGATCTCGCGGCCCGAAAGGCGGGCCGCGGAAATCTCAATTAACTCGTTGTCTTGCACCGAAAGACCCGTGGTCTCGGTATCGAGGACGATTACGTCCTCCTCGATGAGGCCAAACGACTGCGTCTTAGCGCGCTCGGCGAGCGTGGCGTAAGAATCGATGACAAACTGCGGCGTTCCAGGAGATACGGCGTCCTCAATTAGCATGCAACGCCCGCTCGACGGAGACCCATACGGATCAGGCTGTCGCACACTTGCGGGAACGTCATGTCGTCGGTATGGCGAATCTCATCGGGATACAGCGACGTATCGGTCATGCCGGGAATCGTGTTGGTCTCGAGGATGACGGGGCCATCCTCGCTCACGATAAAGTCGCTGCGCGAGATACCCAGGCAGCCGAGTGCCTTATGGGCAGCACAGGCGAGCTCCTGAGCACGAGCGTAGTTCTCGGGCGAAATCTGTGCCGGAATGTGATGGATGTCCGTGGGGTCCACATACTTTACATCCAGGTCGTAGAACTCGCAGTCCTCAGGCTTGCGAATCTCCACAATCGGCAGCGCGCGCACGTCGTCCTCGCCGTACACGCCCACGGTGATCTCGGTTCCCTCGATGCACTTTTCGACCAGCACTTTATCGCCGTACTCAAAAGCCTTGGCGATTGCCGCCGGCAGCTCTGAGGGCTCGTGAACGAGCGAGATGCCGTAGCTGGAGCCGTTGACGGCGGGCTTTACAAAGCAACGCTCGCCACAAATCTCGACGATACGATCGATATCGACCTCGTCGCCCGCCTCAAGCGCCAGGCCGGGGGCAATGGGGATGCCCGCCCTGGCATACAGAAGCTTTGAAACCTCTTTATCGGCGCCACATGCGCTGGCGAGCACGCCCGACGCCGTGTAGGGAATACCCAGCGTCTCCATGGCCCCCTGCATGGCGCCATCCTCGCCGCCGGCGCCGTGCATGGCGATAAACGCCACGTCGAAGCCACCGGTCGCCATAGTCACCATAAAGTCATCGGCGGCGGCGTCGAGCAGCTCAACCGAGGTGTAGCCGGCCTCCTTCAGTGCCACCACGACATTCTTTCCCGAATTGAGCGAGATCTCGCGCTCAGCGGAATGACCGCCCGCCAAGA
>URTB01000023.1 GCA_900550595.1 uncultured Collinsella sp. | reverse complement strand
AGGACCCCAAAAGCCACTGGCCCGAGGGCGGCTGGCTGCCGAGCGAGCGCATCGACGCGGCAACTGCCCTGCGCAACTACACCCTGGGCAGCGCGTACGCAGCGGGCGACGAGCAAAACCTCGGCAGCCTGGAGCCCGGCAAATACGCCGACCTGGTAGCCCTGGACCAAAACCCGCTCACCATCGACCCCCAAGAGCTGCAAGCCACCAAGGTTCAGGCCACCTACCTGGCAGGCAACTTGATTTACGAGCGCTAGCCTCATACCCCACTCATAGGGGGCACGTTTCAGCAACGTGCCCCTTTCTTATTCGCACCATCCGCATCGCCATTTTGCTGCACTGACTTTTCTGAATGCCGGGGCCGAATTAGTCAACCTGGCTCCCGGGGCGGACCGGAGGGCAGGAAGTTTGTCGCGAGTTCCGCACGCAAAGGAAAGCACTTAATGTGCTTTCCGTCTTGCGCAGGACTGTAGAGCAGCAAACTTCCTGCCCTCCGGTCCGCCCCCGGAGCCACTGCTAAGTTATCCCCCGGCATTCAGAAAATCTAAGTGCCAAAAAATAAGATTTTTTGACTCTGTGTTGTATAACCCGCCATTCGTGGGTACCATTCAACGCGTACGCAAACAAAAAGGGTTAACCCGCGCGGCATGACCGCGCAGCCCACAAAGGAGGAAACAAGCATGTCGTCTTTGAAGCCGCTTGCAGATCGCGTCCTGGTCAAGCCCGACGAGGCCGAGCAGAAGACCGCTTCTGGTCTGTATATCGCCAGCAACGCTCAGGAGAAGCCGCAGCGCGGCACCATCGTTGCCGTTGGCGCCGGCAAGGTCAACGACAAGGGTGAGCGCATCCCCATGGACGTTCAGGTCGGCGACGTTGTCATCTACGGCAAGTTCGGTGGCAACGAGGTCAAGGTCGACGGTGAGAAGTATCTGCTGATGCGCGCCGACGACATCTACGCCGTCGTCGAGGCCTAGTCTCGTCAGAATCTCTGATTCGTCTTTGAGCGCGCCCGCCGCATAGGACTCGGAAGCGGCGACGCGAGTCACATTTCTTTTGGAGGATTACCCACTATGGCAAAGAACATTACGTTCAACACCGATGCCCGCGCTAAGCTCGCCAAGGGCGTCAACACCCTGGCCGACGCCGTTACCGTCACCATGGGCCCCAAGGGCCGCTACGTTGCGCTGCAGCGCACGTTCGGTGCTCCGACCATCACTAACGACGGCGTTTCCGTCGCTAAGGAGATCGAGCTCGAGGACAACATCGAGAACATGGGCGCCCAGCTGGTGAAGGAGGTTGCCACCAAGACCAACGACACCGTGGGTGACGGCACCACCACCGCAACCCTGCTCGCTCAGGCCATCGTCAACGACGGCCTGCGCAACGTCGCCGCTGGCGCCAACCCGCTGGCCATCCGTCGCGGCATCGACAAGGCCGTCAACGCCGCCGTCGCCGAGATGAAGAAGCAGGCCAAGCCGGTCGAGACCAAGGAGCAGATCGCTTCCGTCGGTACCATCTCTGCCGGTGACCCCGAGGTCGGCGAGAAGATCGCCGAGGCCATGGAGGTCGTGGGCAAGGACGGCGTCATTACCGTCGAGGATTCCCAGACGTTCGATATCACCATCGACACCGTCGAGGGCATGCAGTTCGACAAGGGCTACGTCTCCGCTTACTTCGTCACGGACAACGACCGCATGGAGGCCGTGATGAAGGACCCGTACATCCTCATCACCGACCAGAAGATCTCCAGCGTCCAGGACATCATGCCCGTTCTCGAGGCTGTCCAGCGCGCTGGCCGTGGCCTGCTCATCATCGCTGAGGACATCGATGGCGAGGCCCTGCCTACCCTCGTGCTCAACAAGATCCGCGGCGCCCTCAACGTCTGCGCCGTCAAGGCTCCGGGCTACGGCGATCGCCGCAAGCGCATCCTCGAGGACATCGCTGTCCTCACCGGTGGCCAGGCTGCTCTGGACGAGCTGGGCGTGAAGGTCGCTGACATCACCGCCGATATGCTCGGTACCGCTAAGTCCGTCACCATCTCCAAGGACAACACCGTCGTCGTCGGCGGCGCTGGCTCCAAGGAGGCCATCGACGCCCGTATCGCTCAGATCAAGGGTGAGATGGAGAACACCACCTCTGACTTCGACCGCGAGAAGCTCCAGGAGCGCCTGGCCAAGCTCTCCGGTGGCGTTGCCGTCATCAAGGTCGGCGCTGCTACCGAGTCCGAGCTCAAGGAGATCAAGCACCGCGTCGAGGATGCCCTGCAGGCTACCCGCGCAGCTGTCGAGGAGGGCATTGTCGCCGGTGGCGGCGTCGCCTTCATGGACGCTGCTCCTGCGCTCGACGCCGTCGAGATCGACGACCCCGAGGAGAAGATCGGCGTCGACATCGTCAAGAAGGCTCTGACCGCTCCGGTCGCTACCATCGCCAAGAACGCTGGCTTTGAGGGCGCCGTCGTGGTCGATAAGGTTGCCGAGCTGCCTGCTGGCCAGGGTCTCAACTCTGCCAACGGCGAGTGGGGCGACATGATCGAGATGGGCGTCCTCGACCCCGTCAAGGTCAGCCGCGTCACCCTGCAGAACGCTGCTTCCGTCGCCAGCCTGATCCTCATCACCGAGGCTACTGTCTCCGATGTGCCCAAGAACACTCAGCTTGAGGATGCTATCGCTGCTGCCACCGCTGGTCAGCAGGGCGGCGGTATGTACTAAGGCCGACAAGGTCTAGAACTCCCACCGGGAATCCGGGGGCGTGACGGGGCTTCTCTCCGGAACGTCCTCGGACATGCAAAGAGGCTCCGCACCGCGCTTCGCGCTGCGGAGCCTCTTTGCGTCCTGACGTCTTCAATACAGAAGATATCAGTGCGGAATGTTCCGGAGAGAAGCCCCGTCACGCCCCCGGATTCCCTGCGTTTACGGCCTTGAGGTCGGCGTGGGCGGAGATCGTGGCTGATGGGGATACGTGTCCCGGTCGCTGTTTCGCGGCTTTGCCGCGAAAGGCGCGCTACTTTGGGATGGGTGGGGAACGTGGTTGTTGTGGCAACTGGTCCCCGCCATAAATTACCCTTGGCATACTTGCGCGAATACCTGCTCGTGCTACACTTGCAATTGCTGTTTCAGGGCGGGGTGAAATTCCCCACTGGCGGTAAATCGGGCGGTGCCAAAGGGGTGCCGTGGCGCAGACGAGGCGTCTGCGACCGAGCCGATGAGTCCGCGACCCGTGCGTGTGTTGGTTCGCATGCCGGCTGAACTGGTGAGACCCCAGTACCAACGGTTAGAGTCCGGATGAAAGAGGCAGGTGATCTTATGTCTGAACAGTCGCAGCATATCCATTTTGAGAACACGAATAGGTGGAGCACCAAACAGCTCGTTACCATGGCGTTGATGTGCGCCTTGGGCGCCCTGTTTATGTACGTGCAGCTGCCCATCCTTCCTTCGGCGCCGTTTTTGACCTATGACCCGTCGCTGGTGCCGGCGATGGTGTGCGGGTTTGCGTATGGCCCCGGTTCCGGTACCGCTGTTGCAGCCATGGCGATCGTTATCCATGCGCTCACCACGGGTGACTGGGTCGGCGCGCTTATGAACCTGGTTGCCACGCTGGGCTACATTCTGCCCGCGGCTATCGTCTACCAGAAGATGCATACCTATAAGGGTGCCGTGATTGGCCTGGTGCTCGGCGTTATTGCCGCTACGGCGTTGTCTATGGTCGCAAACCTTACCATTGGCGTATGGTTCTGGTATGGCTCGGTCGATGTGATCGCCCCGCTCATGATTCCTGCGGTGCTGCCGTTCAACCTTATCAAGACCGTGCTTAACTCGGTGTTGACGCTTGCGGTGTACAAGGCGGTCTCCAACCTCATCACGCCTAAAAAGGACCAGGTCAAAGGCCGCGCATGATTGAGTGTCGGGGCGTTTCCTTTAGCTATGACGGTGCCGTGCCGGCACTCGACGGCGTCGATCTGAACATCGAGGATGGCGAGTTTTTCTGCATCCTCGGTGGCAATGGGTCGGGCAAGTCGACGTTTGCCAAGCATCTGAATGCACTGTTGCAGCCCGATGCGGGCACGGTACGCATCAACGGCATGGATGCGTCCGACCCCGAGCTGGTCTACGACATTCGTTCGACTGCGGGCATGGTATTCCAGAATCCCGATGACCAGCTGGTGGCAACGCTTGTCGAAGATGACGTTGCGTTCGGTCCCGAAAACCTCGGCGTGCCGTCGGCGCAAATTGCGCGGCGCGTACGCGAGGCGCTGAAGGGCGTGGGCCTGGTGGGCTTTGAGCGCCACGAGACCCATGCGCTTTCGGGTGGCCAAAAGCAACGCGTGGCGCTTGCCGGCGTGCTCGCCATGGAACCGCGCGTTCTCATTTTGGATGAGGCTTCCTCGATGCTCGATCCACGTGGACGCAAGGGCCTCATGAAGGCTTGCCGCGCGTTGCACGATCGCGGCATGACCATCGTGATGATTACGCACTTTATGGAAGAGGCCGCCGAGGCCGATCGTGTCGCGGTGTTTCGGGCGGGGCGCGTTGCCATGCTCGGTACGCCCGAGGAAATCTTGACGCGGGCGGATGAGCTTGCGCAGCTCAACCTGGATATGCCGGCGTCGTGTCGTCTGGGCAGGTCGCTTCGTGCGAAGGGCGTGCCCGTTTGCGCGCAGGTGCGCGAGGCGGATATGGTCGCCGAGATTGCACAGGCTTATGCCGAGCGGAGTGGGGCGGACATAGCAGGGCAGCCTTCCGCATCCGATTCCCATGTGCTTGACAATGGATCCTCTGCGGCCGACGGGACAGCCGCGTCGGAGCCCGTTATCGAGATCTCGCACCTCTCGCATAGTTACTCGCTGAGCGCCCGCGAGCGCCGTCGATGGCGCAAGCGCTCGACCACTGCGGACGCATCGAGCAAACAAGCTCTTTGGGGCAACGATCCAAACAGCCCCTGGGCGCTACGTGATGTTTCGTTGACGGTGCGCCGCGGCGAGTTTCTGGGATTGGCGGGTCATACCGGCTCGGGTAAATCGACGCTGGTTCAGCATCTCAACGGGTTGATTCGTCCGCAGGAGGGAAGCGTTTGCGCGCTGGGGCTCGACCTATCAAGCAAGAAAGACGCCGCCGCGGTTAAGGCCAAGGTCGGCGTGGTGTTTCAGTATCCCGAGCGCCAGCTATTTGCCGAGACCGTGGCGCAGGACGTGGCGTTTGGCCCGTGCAACCTTGGCCTGCCAGAAGACGAGGTTGCACGCCGTGTCGCATCATCGCTTGCGCGCGTGGGCCTCGACCTTGCCGCGATAGGCGACAAGAACCCCTTTGAGCTTTCGGGCGGCCAGCAGCGCCGCGTGGCGTTTGCCGGCGTGCTCGCCATGGAGCCCGAGGTGCTGGTGCTCGACGAGCCCATGGCGGGGCTCGATCCGGCTGCGCGCAGGGATTTCCTGGGGCTCATCGATCGGCTCCATCGCGAGGGCCTGACTGTTGTCATGGTTTCGCATAGCATGGATGACCTGGCAAATTGCTGTGACCGTATCGTTGTGATGAACGAGGGCGCCGTGTTTGCCGAGGGAACGCCCGCGCAGGTGTTTGCGCGCGCGAACGAGCTCAAATCGATCGGCCTGGGCGTTCCTGCCGCCCAGCGCATGGCGCTGGCGCTTGCGCAAGCCGGTGTGCCGCTCCGCTGCGACAAGCTTTATACGGTTGAGGCGCTAGCCGACGAGTTGGCCGGCTTGCTGCTGGGCTGCGCGGACGTGCCTTTGAGGGTTCCGTGTCAGGCTGGTTCCAAGGCGCCCACGCGAGAGGAGGGCTGCTAATGGAGGCGTTCTCATTTGGCAGCTACTATCCCGGGGATAGCGCGGTGCATCGCCTGGATCCGCGTAATAAGTTGCTCCTAGGTTTTGCATTTCTGGTCACCGTGCTCACCGTCGGAAGCTTTTGCGGGCTGGTTCCGGTCGCATTTTTTGTCGTGCTGGTCTATCTCGCAGCCCGGGTGCCGTTGCGCCGGGTCCTATCATCGATGGCACCATTGCTGGCGATTGTCGTGGTGGTCGCGGTGCTCAACCTGTTTTCCGACCAGAGTGGCCGCATCCTGTGGCAGCTTGGCTTTTTGCAGGTGAGCGAGGGCTCGCTGCGTTCTGCGGCGTTTGTGGCGTGCCGCCTGACGTTGATGATGGCCGGCATGAGCGCCATTACACTCACCACGCCGACGCTCGACCTCACCGCGGGCTTTGAACGTCTGCTCGCACCATTTGCGCGCGTGGGGCTTCCGGCGCACGAGCTCGGCATGATTATGGGTATCGCGCTGCGGTTTATGCCGCAATTTGCCACCGAGATGAAACAGACGGCCGATGCACAGGCAAGTCGCGGCGCGCGCGTGACGGGCGGTCCGCTCGGCGGTGTGCGCATGCTCGGCAGTGTGGCGATTCCGCTGTTCACCGGCGTGTTTCGTCATGCCGAGACGCTTTCGGCCGCCATGGATGCGCGCTGCTATCACGGCGAACAGGGACGCACGCGTCTGCATGCGCTTACGTTTGGCCGCGGGGATGCACTGGCCGCGGTGGCGATGGCGCTGCTGGTGACATGCGTTGTCGTTATCAATCTTCAACTCGTCTAAGCTCGATTCGAGCGCAAGAAAGGGGTCTCCATGACCGACATCGATCGCACGGCTCAGCTCGAGCGCGCCTGCTCGTATCTCAGGCGCATTCCGGCGTGGTATCTTGCCACGACCGATGCGAGCGACGGGCATCAGCCCCGCGTGAGGCCGTTTTCGTTTGCCATGGTCGATGACGGCAAGCTGTGGTTTTGCACGTCGCGCGACAAGGACGTATGGGCGGAGTTGAGCGCGAATCCCAAGTTTGAGGTATCGGGCTGGAAGCCGGGGGAGTGCTGGATCGTGTTAACCGGTGAGGCCGCGCTCGAGGACGATGCATTCGTGAGCGACAAGGTGCGCCAAGCGGGCTTTAAGCACATGGTGGGCATTGGCGAGCAACACGATAGCGCCAACGATGGCCGCCTTGCATTCTTCTCGGTCCGCAACATCGCCGCACGGTTCTGCGATATCGACGGCAGCGAAGAGCGCCTCGAGCTCTAATTTCCCAAATTGACTACCCATTCCAAAAAGACTGGTCAGGCGACAGGAGGAAACGTGGACGGATTGAATACGGTGCTGGAGTATCTGACGTCGGTGCCGGCGTGGTATCTGGCGACGAGCGTGGGCGGGCAGCCGCATGTGCGTCCGTTCTCGTTTGCGCAGATTCAGGACGGCAAGCTGTGGTTTGTGACAGCGCGCACCAAAGATGTGTGGCAGGAGCTGCTGCAAAACCAGCGCTTTGAGGCCACGAGTTGGTGGCCGGGCCATGGCTGGCTCATCTTGCGCGGGCGTGCCGGCTTGGATGACCGGGCTTTAGACGAAATGCGCGAAGCCGGGTGGAAGCATCTAGAGCACCTGGGCGAGCACTATGAGGGGCCTAACGACCCCGCGCTCGTCTTCTTTAGCGTCGAGGATCCCGAGGCATTTATCTGCAATCACGACGAATGGGTGCCGGTCGAGCTCTAGCCAGCTGGCTCATCCTAACAACTTAGTTTTCGCATGGGCGGACCCTGTGTTGCCCGGCACCGTAAGGAGTGCCGGTCAATACGGGGCCCGCTCTGTTTGTCAATTCCTTCAAGCGAATGTGTCGGGAATGTTTCAATGCATGAACATGCAAGCTATTTACGTATTCATGCATCTTTTGGTGCTAAAGTTTCAACCCACCTCATAATGATCGCTGCAAAATGCGCATCGGTGCATAAATCGCAGACAAGGAGTCTGATATGTCTTTGAAGGTTGGAATCGTCGGCGCGGCTGGATATGCCGGAGCCGAGCTCATTCGCCTCGTACTCGGCCATCCCGAGTTTGAACTTGTTGCCATTACGTCCAACGCCGATGCCGGCCAGCCGCTGTCCGCGGTGTATCCGAGCTTTGCTGGCGTGAGCGATCTGGTTTTCACCACGCATGACGCCCCCGAGCTCAAAAGCTGCGATGCGGTTTTTCTTGCCGTGCCGCACACGGCTGCCATGGCGCAGGTGCCCGCGCTCCTTGCCGCGGGCGTTTCCTGCTTTGATCTTTCGGCCGATTACCGTCTGAGCGACCCGTCCGTCTTTGAGGCATGGTATGCCGCCGAGCACACGAGCCCCGAGCTGCTCAAGACCCGCGCTTTTGGCCTGCCCGAGCTGTTCTGCCAGGACTTAGAGACCGCTGCTTCCAGCCATGCCGCCGGAAAGCCCGTTTTGGTCGCTTGCGCCGGCTGCTATCCCACCGCAACGAGCCTCGCTGCCGCTCCTGCCGTGCGTGCGGGCTGGATGGCAGAGAACGGCCCCGTAATCGTCGATGCCATTAGCGGCGTGACGGGCGCCGGTAAGTCCTGCAACGCCCGCACCCATTTTTGTAGCGCAGACGAGAACTTAGAGGCCTATGGCGTAGGCAAACATCGCCACACACCAGAGATCGAGCAGATTCTGGGTCTGACCGATCGTGTCGTCTTTACTCCGCACTTGGCACCGCTCAAGCGCGGCCTGCTTTCCACGGTGACGATGCCGCTCGCGCCGCGGGCTCTCGACACGTTGGCCCTTGAGGACGTCGTCGACCATTACAAGAAGTTCTACGCCGGTCGCACCTTTGTGCGCGTGCTCGATGCCGGCCAGCAGCCCAAGACGGCTTCGGTCGTCGGCACCAACGCTGCCCAGATCGGCCTTGCGCTCAACAAGCGTGCGGGCGTGCTGGTGGCGACGGGTGCTATCGACAATTTGTGCAAGGGTGCTGCGGGCCAGGCGGTCCAGTGCGCCAACATCGTTTTTGGCTTTGACGAGCGACGAGGCTTGCCCACAGTGGCGTGCCCGGTGTAGCACATTCGATTGTTAACGATTTGGTGGTCGGGTATCGAGTTGGGCGCCGCTTTCAAGCTGGTCTAGTAGTTGCGACCGGTATGGCGTGCCAGCCGATGCCCGCTTTTTTGTCTGATATAAGGAGTCGTAGGGACGATGAATACCGACCTGATTGATATCAAGATACGCGCCGTCGAGGGTGGCGTTACGGCAGCGGCCGGCTTTAAGGCCGCAGGCATCCATGCAGGATTCCGGAAGAATCCCGAGCGCTTGGACTATGCGCTCGTCGTGCCCGATAAGCCCTGTCCAGGCGCCGGCGTGTTTACGACCAACCGCTTTTGCGCGGCGCCCGTGCAGGTGAGCCGTGCCAACCTGGGCGGTGCGGACAAGGGCTATGGCATCATCGCCGGCGTTTCAATCAACTCCGGCAACGCGAATGCCGCCACGGGCGAGACCGGCCTTGCCTGCGCGCGCGAGACGTGCAACATCGCATCACAGGTCATTGGCTGCGAACCCCAGCAGATCCTAGTTGCATCCACAGGCGTGATTGGACAGATTCTGCCGATTGACACGTTTGAGACGGCCGTCCCGTCCGCCTACGAGGCACTCTCTGCCCATGGCGGTGCCGATGCGGCCCGTGCCATCATGACGACCGATACGCACTCCAAGGAGTATGCCGTTCGCTACCGCAGTGAGGCTGCGGGTCATGCGGGCAACGCTTATACGGTGGGCGGCATGTGCAAGGGCTCGGGCATGATCATGCCCAATATGGCCACCATGATCGCGGTCATTACTACCGATGCCCCCGTCGAGCCGTCGGCGCTCCACGCCCTGTTGCTCTCGACCGTTAAGCAGACCTTCAATAAGGTGACGGTCGATTCCGATACCTCGACCAACGACACCTGCATCATGCTTGCTTCTGGCGCTGCTGCCGCTGAAGCCGAGGCTATCGTCGAGGGCGCTGATGCCTTTGACGAACTGTCCTTTGCCGTGCACGAGGTGTGCGAGAGCCTGGCGCGCAACATCGCGGCCGATGGCGAGGGCGCGTCAAAGCTCGTGACGGTTAACGTTACCGGCGCCGCCACCGACGAGGAAGCCGATATCGCCGCCCGTGCCGTCGCCAACTCGCTGCTCGTCAAGACCTGCATCGCCGGTCACGACTGCAACTGGGGCCGCGTCGCCATGGCGCTCGGCAAGTGCGGCGTGAAGTTTCATCAGGAAGACGTTTCCATCGACATGATGGGCATGCCTGTCTGCCGCGATGGCCTGACCGTTCCCTTTGACGAGGATGAGGCTCTGCGACGTTTTGAGGCGCCCGAGATCGTGATCTCGGCCGACCTGGGCGCAGGCGACGCGGCAACGACCGTGTGGACCTGTGACCTCACGCACGAGTACATCTCCATCAACGGTGACTACCGTTCCTAGATTCCAGGCACGCTGCGCATCTTGCCGCATTGCGGACAGCGGAGCACGGCGTGATAACGATACGAAAGACGAGGCAGATTATGAAATTCGCACGCGATTGTCGTTCGAGCGAATCCAACGAAGCAACCGCGCAGCTGCTGTTCGAAGCGCTGCCGTGGATTAAAAACCTGACCGGCAAGACGGTCGTTATCAAGTATGGCGGAGCGGCCATGGTCGATGAGCAACTGCGCCGCGACGTGATGAGCGACATCGTTTTGCTCAAGATCATCGGCATGCGCCCCGTCATCGTGCATGGCGGCGGCAAAGCTATCAACGAGGCACTCAGCCACTATGACATCCCTGTCGAATTTAAGAACGGGCAGCGCGTGACTACGCCGGCGACCATGGATATCGTGCGCGAGGTGCTGGGCGGCAAGGTTAACCAGGAGCTGGTCGCTGCCATCAACCACCACGGTAATTTGGCCGTAGGCGTGTCGGGCAGCGATGCCGGCACGCTCATCGCCGAGCCGCTCGACCCCGAACTCGGTCGCGTGGGCAAAGTGACGCACGTCAACACCGACTATATCGAGCGCTTGCTCGATAGCGAGTACATTCCCGTAATCGCTACCGTCGCGGCGGGGGAGGACGGCGGCTTCTTCAACATCAACGCCGATACCGCCGCCGGCGCCGTTGCGGCGGCGCTTCATGCGCACAAGGCGATTTTTTTGACCGACGTCGACGGTCTGTACAAGGACTTTAGTGATAAGGACTCGCTCATCTCCAACCTGACGCTCGACGAGGTCAACGAGATGCTCTACGGCGGAGAAGTCGATAAGGGCATGATTCCCAAGCTGCGCGCGGCCGTCGATGCGCTTGCCGGGGGCGTATTCCGCGCCCACATCATTAACGGTACCACGCCGCATTCGCTGCTGCTTGAGCTGCTGACCGATGCCGGCGTCGGTACCGTGATCCATTCCACCGAGACGGCCTACGAGTTCGATACGCACCCGCACCCGCTTTCGACCTTTGCGGCGCGCCTGACCGAGAACCTCGACGAGGTCGAGAAGCTCCAGACGGTCTAGCCGGCTCGAAATTGCTACGCCATTACGCCCACAGTCCGCGCTACCTGGCGCTTAACGAAAGGTATCTCATGTCACTTGCAGCACAACAATCGCTCGAATCCCACTACGTCATGCACACCTTTGGTCGCTCGCCGGTCGAGTTCGTCGAGGGCCACGGCATGAAGCTCACCGGCGACGATGGTCGCGAATACCTCGATTTTCTTGCCGGTATTGGCGTGTGCAGCCTGGGCCACGGCAATCCGGCAGTGCTGACGGCGCTCGAGGATCAGACCAAGAGGCTCCTGCATGTCTCCAACTATTTCTACATCGAGCAGCGCGGCCAGGTCGCGGCGCTGCTGTCCAAGCTCGCTAACGATGATGCGGACGGTGCACGCGTGCTTGCCGACGCGATTGCCGCTGGCGACGAGACCACGGCGGCGGCACTTGGCGCTCCGGCTGCGGGCGAGCAGGTGTGGGAGACGTTCTTTGCCAATTCCGGTGCCGAGGCCAACGAGGGCTCTATGAAGCTCGCGCGTCTGTACGCCAAGCGTGCCGGCAACGCTGGCAACACCATCGTGTGCATGCGTGGCGGCTTTCACGGTCGTACGCTCGAGACCATTGCCGCGACCATGCAGGATTGGCTGCAGGACAGTTTCCGCCCGCTGCCGGGTGGCTTTGTGGCCTGCGCACCCAACGATGTAGATGAACTGCGTGCAATTTTTAAGCAGTTGGGCAGTGAAATTTGCGCCGTGATGCTCGAGCCGATTCAGGGCGAGAGCGGTGTGCACCCCATGACCGAGGAGTTTATGGCTACGGCGCGCGACTTGGCGCACGAGGTGGGTGCCGTGCTTATTGCCGACGAGGTCCAGTGCGGAATCTTTCGTACGGGTAAGCCGTTTGCGTTCCAGACCTATGGTGTGGAGCCCGACATCATGAGCCTTGCCAAGGGCATTGCCGACGGTGTGCCTATGGGTGCCGTGGTGGCAAAGAAGGAAATCGCCGACGTCTTTAAGCCCGGCGATCATGGTTCGACCTTCGGTGGCAGCTGCTTGGCCATCGCGGCGTGTGCCGCGACGCTCTCCGCGCTTGTGCACGGCGATTATGCCGAGCATGCTGCCAAAGTTGGCGCCTATATGGAGCAGGCGCTGGCTAAGCTTCCGCATGTGGTAGAGGTGCGTGGTCGCGGTCTGATGCTCGGCTGCGATTTGGATGATGCCGCGGGTGATGCACACGACGTCGTGGCCCGTGCATTGGGGGCTGGTGCCGTGATCAACGCTACAGGCGCACATACGCTGCGCTTCCTTCCGCCGCTCGTGTGCGAAGAGGCCGACGTGGACAGCCTAATCGAGATCCTGTCGGACGTTTTGGCCTAACACAGCGCAATAACTTAATTTGGACCGGGTTCCGGACTGCGGACGTGCCATATGCGGCACGATTCAGCGGTCTGGAGCCCGTTTTGCTATCGATTTACCATGGCTGGGATAGGCCGTGTGCAAAAAGTGGCAAATATGAGTACTGGCACTAACTTCGTAACATATAAATTAGGCACTTTTAGATGAGTTGGGCCACATATGTCCAGTTTTGTAGTTGGCAAATTGACTTAACTGGACTATCGATCGTCGTTCTAATGCCGGATTTGCCTTTTATGACTTCGAAAACGCTGCTACTAAAAAGGTAGCAGTACTCATATTTGGCATTTTTTGCACACGGGTATTCGCCAAGGGTCCATTTCGCCGCCCGAGCCCCGCTTCGTCGCTCCGCTCCTCGCGTGCTGCGCTGGAAAACGCTTCGCGTTTCCT
>URTB01000022.1 GCA_900550595.1 uncultured Collinsella sp. | reverse complement strand
TTGCTCCTTCTGCTTGTAATAATCATCCAACCCGTGTGATGGTGTTGGATACGCCCGAGCTTTTGGAGAAGGCGGCTGCTTGTCAGCCTCGGTTTGCTCGTGATGGGTCCATCTTTGGCGCTCCGCTCATCTTCCTCATTTGCAGCGTTACCGACGACGCTTGGGTTCGCCCCTATGACCAGATGAACTCCAGCGCTATCGACACCTCGATTGTTTGCGATCAAATGATGATGGAGGCCGAGGAGCAGGGTCTGGGAACGTGTTGGGTATGCCATTTTAAGCCCGAGCTAGCCCGAGAGCGGTTCAACCTGCCCGAGGGCGTCTATCCCTATCACATGCTCGTCTGCGGCTATCCTGCCGACCACATCGCCGATCCCGAGCATCGCGATGCCCGCACCATTCCCCTCTCCGACTTCCTCCTCAAGTAGTTTTTGGCACATGCCCTAAAATCTACCTTTTACCGCGCACCCTTTCGCCGAGTTCTGCCCTATCGTACGCAGAGCTCGGCGTTTTGTTTCCCAACCCGTATGCAGCCACAAAAAAGGAGCCCGCAGGTGCGAGCTCCTCTTAAGGACACGAGATTGTAGCTCTGGCGCTAGTCCAGGTCGTCGGCGGCAAAGTTGTCGATCGGGGCGAAGGGGTCGGCCACGGGGACAACCGGATCAGCGACAGGCAGCGGCTCGGCGGCGGGAACGGTCACTGCAGGAGAAGCCGCAGAACCGACCGGCGTGGAGGCCATAAGGTCGGACGGGAAGGAATTCTGGGCATCGTCCATGAAATGCTGGATGAGCTTGAGGTACTCGGCCTTGAACTCCTCACGGGAAGCCTTCAGACGGTCAATCTCCTCGAGCTCGGCCTGCTTCTCGGTCAGGGCCTGACGGATGACCTCGCGGGCCTTGGCGTCGGCTTCGTTGCGGATGCGCTCAGCGTTCTCGTTGGCATCGTTGACGATGCCCTCGGCGGTCTGCTGGGCAGCGATCAGCGCAGCGGAGATCTGGCGCTCCTGAGCGGAGAAGTCGGGTGCGGGAGCGGCCACAGGAGCGGCGGGAACGGCCTGAGCGGCAGCGTCCTGAGCCTGGGCAAGCTGAGCCTGCGTGTCGGCAAGCTGCTGCTCGGTGGCAGTCAGACGACCCTTAAGATCGACAATCTTGGCAAGCATAGCGTCAACCTCGGAGGACAGCGTCTCCAAAAAGACGTCGACCTCGGCGGGATCATAGCCGCGCTTGGCCTCAGAGAAAGTCTGAGCCTGGATGTCAGCAGGGGTAATAGCCATAACAAGTTCTCCTTTATCATCGCCTTGGCGCCGGGCGCCCGACGTAAGTTACTAAGCCAGTTCTATACGAGTATACCTATAAGAAGCTGCAGAATCAGCCTCTGCACCAACTGCAACGCAATAATCGCAACGACCGGCGAAAAATCAACGCCGCCCATCGGCGGAATAAACCGACGAAACAGGTTGAGCCACGGACCGCAGACGCTATCGAGCACCGCGGCGATATCCTGCAGCAGGCCGCCCTGCTTCATGGGAATCCACGTCATAAAGCAATAGACCACGATGAGCGTGGAATAGAAGTTGAACAGCGTGTTTACCAGCTGGACAATGGTGTAGATGTTGATGAGAATCTCCTCGTCTTGGGTTTACTTAAGGTAGCCGTCGGCGCGCAGCTTCTTGAGGTCCGAATCCTTGACCTCGCAGCCGGCGGGCAGCACCATAAACACGCGATCGCCCACCTCTTTGACCGTAGCGCCCAGGCCGCAGGCAAAGCCATAGCTAAAGTCCAGGACACGCTTGGCGACCTCGGTGCGAACGCCAACAAAAATCAGCGCAACGGGCTGCTTGGTGCGCACACGGCGGACAACGGTCTCGACATCGTCATAGCTCTCGGGACGCAGAACATAGGCAGGCAGCTGCGGCGTGGCGTTAATGATGTTGCTCGCATAGGCCGAAGCGTCGCTCGGCGCAGGAGCGGGCGCAGGTGCCGCGGCGCGAGCGCGAGCGCTCTCGGCATAGCTCGACGGCGTGTCGTAAGCGCCGGGACGATAGCCGCCCGCGACACTATCCTGAGAACGCGACGGCGGATTGTACGTCGTTGCATGACGGGAGTCATCGCCGACCAGCTGGCCGGAGCGCGTGTACACCGCGACCGACTCGGCCTCACCGCGGCGCGTCTGCCCCAGCAGGCCGTTGCTCGGCTCGTCCTGGGTATAGAAACCCTCGCCCGAGGCGCCGCTGTAGCCGTTGTTCTGATAGCCATCATCGTAGCCGTCATCGTAGCCGTAGTCGTCATCCTGGTCATAGCCCTGGTCGTAACCCTGCTGGCCGCCCAGGTGCATCTTATTTTTAATCTCGTCAAGGAAGCCCATGGTTGTGTCCTCTCACGGTTTAGTGCAGGCGCTCTGTAAACCAGTGCGCACTTCAGAGCCCTATTTTACTGCAAACTCCGGGCTAAATACTACCCTGCCCAGGCGAACGAGCGTAGAGCCCTCCTCAAGGGCAGGCTCAAAGTCCTCGCTCATGCCACAAGAAAGCTCGGGCAGCCTCAGATCGGGATGCGCCGCCTCCAGCTCATCTCTCAGCTCTCGCAGCCCGGCAAAGGTGCGACGCGCCACATCCTTGTTCCCCCGAGGGGCCATAGTCATAAGGCCCTGCACACAAATTCCCTCAAGTTCCGCAAGCTCGCCGGCAACGCCACGAATCTCATCGGGCGAAAAGCCGCCCTTGGACTCCTCGCCGCTTACGTTAACCTCGATCAGCACCTGCTGGGGGGCGACGAGCTCGCCCGCTTCGATCTTGCGAATGGCACGGCTCGAGATCGCCTGCGCCAAATGAAGCGACCCCACCGAATGAATCAGCTCGGCCGAACCCAACACCGCGTTAATCTTGTTGGTCTGAAGGTTGCCGATCATATCAAAGCGCACCTCGGGCAGCTCCGGATGCTCCGCCAGACCTGTAAGCTTGCGGACGAGCTCTTGCGGACGGTTCTCGGCAAAATGGCGATATCCCACCTGGATGGCCGCGATGGTCTCATCGACGCCGACGGTCTTGGATACGGCAATCAAACGCGCGGCATCGCGGGGCCTCCCGGCACGATCGAGCGCGGCATAGAAACGCTCGAGTATCTGCTCGCGGCGAGCGCGCATTACATTCAAATAGTTATCCATTGCCAATCGCCTCCGCTAACAGCACAACAAGTAGTCCCATGCTAACGCAAGAGCGCAGCCCCGCATCCGCAAGGCCGCGCTCCCTTAGGTATTTACAATCTCTCAACGAACGGGGTACCCTACTCCTCGTCGTCCTCGGCATCATCCTCGTCCTCAAGATGATCCAACAGGTAGCGAAGACCCTCGCTCACCTCGTTAGCGGGCACCTTGGCAACAAAGCGTGCATCCACGGCGGGCCTCATAATGACGCCCTCGCCCGAAGGCACGCGCATGCTCTCGAGCTCGTCCTCATCCGTACGGGCGATATCGCCGGCAGTCATATGCTGTCCGGTCAAAAGAAAGGTCAGACGGCAGGCGGCATCGATGGAAATCGAGGCAATGCGATCGAGGTAGCGCGAAACCATGATGGCACGGCGCAGGTCGTCATAGTTGCTGTCGTCGTCCATAAAATCGCCGGTGTCCATGCGGTTAAAGGTACGGAAGAACTTCTCGTACGCCGCATGTACCGGCTCATCCTCAACGGCCAGGTTGCAGATGATGGACATGTCGTTGGTGACGAGCGCGGACAGCGACGAGCCCAGCACCTGGTACACGGCCTCGGCCTCGGCCTCAACCGTGCCGACGAGCTCCTGAGGCAGCGAGATGTCGGCCTTGACCATGTGACGCGTGGCGCGGCAGATCTGGCGAACCTTATCGGTCATGCGCTGCAGGTTAAAGTCGACGTAGATAATCGTCTGCAGCAAACGGAAGTCGGAGGCGACCGGCGACTGCGTAGCGATCAGGTTGTAGCACACGGCCTCCAAGTTGGCGCAGCGAGCATCAATCGAAAGCGTGCGCTTCTTGGTCTTAGTGGCGAGCTTGCGGTCGTCGGTCACATAGGCCTTCACGGCGTCGTGAAGGGCAAGATCGACGGCCTCGTAGATGCTCAACATCTCGTGACGGGCCTCGATGAGCTGACGGGAAAACAGTTTGCGCATGGTTCACTCCAATCAGTTGGGTGCGGTCATGCCGCCCGCACAGTGAATACGCACCGGACCAGGTCCGATCGGCTTGGGACTAGTCGCACCGATCAGCCAAAGCGGCCGGTGATATAGTCTTCCGTCCGCGAATCCACCGGGCTGGTGAAGATCGCGTCGGTTTGACCATACTCGATGAGCGTGGCGGGCTCACCGGCAACTTCCTGCAAGAAAAATGCGGTGTAGTCGCTAATGCGAGCGGCCTGCTGCATAGAATGCGTGACGATGATGATCGTCATCTCGGGCGCCAGCTCGGCCATCAGATCCTCGACCTTAGATACGGACGTGGGGTCGATGGCGGAGCAGGGCTCGTCCATCAGAAGGACATCGGGCTGCACCGCAAGCACACGCGCGATGCACAGACGCTGCTGTTGACCGCCCGAGAGCGCCAAACCATCCTTGTTGAGCTGATTGGATACCTCTTTCCAGAGGTTGGCGCGCTTGAGCGATTCTTCCACGATGTCGTCGAGGTCGCTTTTGCTAGTCACGCCCTGCAGACGAGGGCCAAAAGCGACATTCTCGTAGATGGATTTGGGAAACGGGTTGGGCTGCTGAAAAATCATGCCCACGCGGCGACGAAGGTCGACCGGGTCGACGCCCTCGGCATAGATATCGTTGCCGTCGAGTGTCATGGTGCCCTCGACGCGAGTACCCTCGATAAGGTCGTTCATACGGTTGATGCAGCGCAAAAACGTCGATTTACCACAGCCCGAAGGACCGATAAACGAGGTGATGGCGTTTTTGGCGATGTTGAGGTCGAGCCCCGTCAGCGCATGAAAGTCACCGTACCAAAAGTTGAAATCCTTGGCTGTGATGGCCGCTTGCTCCGGCGTGGGAGCGGACTGATAGACGGACATGGGACTCCTTAACTAGCGGCGCTTGCGCGACAGATAACGCGCAAACAGGTTGAAGGCCAGAATAATCGCCATCAGCAAAAGCGCAGTGCCGTAGGCTGCGTTCATGTTGATGCCGTCGTTGGCAAGCAAATAGAGGTGAACGGTCATGGGACGACCGGAATCGAGCGGCGAGATCGGCAGATTGATGGCCTGACCCATGGTGTAGAGCACCACCGCGGTCTCGCCGATGGCGCGACCGATGGCAAGGACGATGCCGGTGGCAATGCGGCCAAAGGCAGAAGGAAGCACGATCTTGGAGACGACCTGCCACTTGGTGGCGCCCAGGCCATATGCGCCCCAACGGATATAGCGCGGAACGGCGCGAATTGCCTCCTCGGTGGTGCGCATGACGATGGGCAGCATCAGAAGCGCCAGCGCCAGAGCGGCCGAAACCATCGAAAGGCCCAGGCCCATGGCCTCAACAAACAAGGCGTAACCAAAGAGGCCCATAACGATGGAAGGCACCGAGGCCAGGGCATCGGCAGCATAGCGAATGATGTCGACGACCTTGCCCTGCTTGGCGTATTCGGCCAGATAGACCGCAGCCAAGACGGCAACCGGCGTGCAGATGAGCATGGCGAGCGCCGTCACGTAGATGGTCGAGACGATCGTGGGCCAGATGCCACCCTCGGCGTTTACGCCCTGCGGCCAGCCGAAGATAAAGTCGAGCGAGATATGCGGAAGACCGTTGATGACCACGTAGGCGATGATGGCAAGCAACACCAGGGTGGTGATATAGGCCGCGGCGCGAAACACGCCGAGCATAATCTTGTTGGACAGGTCCTTGTTGATGCGGCCCTTCTTGCCATGGGAAAGGGCACGCTTGATGAGCTCGCGCGACGATGTCGTATCGACCGTCGTGTCAACGGAATCGGACATAGCCTACCCCCTCTTCTTTGAAATCAGGCGAACGATACCCACCAGTGCAGCTGAGATGATAAACAGGACCACGCCCATGCCAAACAGAGCCGAGCGATGCAGGCCCGAGGAATAGCTCATGTCGAGTGCGATCTGGCTCGTGAGCGTCGAGATGGGGCTCGAGATGCTATCTGGAATGACCGGGGCGTTGCCCACGACCATCAGCACGGCCATGGTCTCACCGATGGCACGCCCCATACCCAAGACAATTGCATCGACAATGCCCAGCTTGGCTGCAGGCAGCACGACCTTGTAGATGGTCTGCCACTTGGTGGCACCCATGGCATAGGACGCCTCGCGAATGCCCATGGGGATGGAATTGAGGGCATCGATCGTGAGCGTGGTAATGGTGGGAACGATCATGATGGCAAGCACAAACCACGCCGTCAGCGCGCCAAAGCCAAGACCGCCGGTCAGCTGCGCGATAAACGGGCGGATGATGACCATGCCAAAGAAGCCGTAGATGATGGAGGGGATGCCCGCCAGCAGGTCGACGGCGGGGCTGATGAGCCTGCGCACGCGCTTGCTGGCGATCTCGACCAGATATACAGCCGTGCCCACACCCAGGGGCACGCCCATGGCGAGCGCACCGACCGTCACCAGACCAGAGCCCGCCAGCAGCGACATGATGCCGTAGTGGCCCTCGGATGGCGCCCACGTAAAGCTAAAGAAGTCCGCCAGGCCGATGTCGGTAAAGACGGGCAGCGCCGAGTACGTGGTAAAGACAAAGATCAGGATAACGGTGACGACCGCCAAGAACGCGCAGGCAAAGAAGATCCACTGCAGCGCCTTCTCCTTGAGATAGGTGCTACGCGACACCAACGCCAACTCACGCTTTTTGGGCGTCTGAGCCTCCTGCTCAATCTGGGGGGTTTCCTGTGCTTCCACGCTACTCACTCCCCTTTCCGTCGTTGGTGACGGGAATAAAGCCCGCCTCGCGAATCTGCTTGTCCATCTTCTCGGACGTCACATAGTCAATGTAGTCCTGCGCCTGATGCGAAGGCGTACCCTTCACAAAGAAGTAAAGGTCGCGCGAGATGGGATAGCCGCCACTTGCGACCGTCTTCTCGGATGCCTCGACATGGTTGACCGAAACGGCCTTAACCGAGGTCGTGGCGTTGAGGCTCTCGACAAAACCCAGCGAGATGTAGCCAATGGCGCCATGCGAGCGGGACACGACGTCGCGCACTTGGCCCGTACCCGAAAGAACGGCCGAGCGGCGATCGAACGGCGTGCCGTCCATCACGATGGTACGGAAGGCCTCGCGCGTACCGGACGCCTCGTCGCGGTTGATAACCTGAATCTTCAGGTCCTCTCCGCCGACTTCCTTCCAGTTGGTGATCTTGCCGGCGTAAATATCGCGGAGCTGCTCGGTCGAGAGATTGTCGACCGGGTTGTCGTCGTTCACGATGACTGCGATGCCGTCGTGCGCGATTACGATCGGGGTCAGGCCAAGGTCTTGTTCGTCGGCATTGAGGCCACGAGACGAGCTGGCGATGTCGGCCGTGCCGTTGCTGACGGCCTCGATACCCGCAGAGGAGCCAAGGCCGGAGACGAGCACATCGGTGCCGGCCTCTTCCTTAAAGCCCTCGGCTGCGATCTCGGCAATGGGAAGGCACGTGGTCGAGCCGGCCACGGTAATAGAAGATATGGAAGATCCCGAGGAGCAAGCACACAGCGTGAGCATAAGCACTGCAGCGCTCAGGACCGATGCGATCTTTCTCATAGCATCACGCCGATCGCAGCATGGCGCCCACAGGTGCCGCCCTCGTTGCGGTAGGAATAAAAGCGGTCGTTCTGACGAACGGTGGAAAGCTTGGTGTCCACAATGCTGCTCGCCTCGACGCCGGCGTCCATCAGCGCCTCGCGAATGGCGGCGGAAAGATCGAGCATACGAGAAGCAGAGGCATCGATGCACGCGAACTCGGCGGCAAAGCGATCCATAAGTTCTTGGGACACCTCGTACTCGTCGCCCAGGATATGGGGCCCAATGTAGGCAGAGATGTCGTCCGGCTTGCAGCCAGCCGCCTCGCAGAGCGCTTGGCACGCCTTGGCGGAAATGCGCGCAATCGTGCCCTTCCAGCCAGAGTGCACCACGGCAAAGCCGCCGGGAGCCACCAGCACCACGGGAACGCAATCGGCAAAGCAAAGCATCACGGGTACCTCACGGGCCGTGCAGACGATGGCATCGCAGCCCTCGGCAATCTGCTCGCGAATATTCTCGAGATAATCGGCACCGTTCGAGGCCACCGTCACGACATGGTCACCGTGTACTTGATTGGGAACAAGCAGGTTGTGCTCGCACTCCGCGGCCCCTATGGCCTCGAGTGCGCAGCGACGATTTTCTTGAACGGCAAAGGGATCATCGCCAACATGCGAGCCCAGATTGAGTGAGGAGTACGCATCTTCGGAAACACCACCGGTGCGCTCGGTAAAAGCAAAGCGAACATCGTGCGTCGCGCCCTCTACCAACGTAACTCCATCATGGTCGACACGCGAAACGCTGTCCGCACGTGCTGCCATACTAAAGCCTCCTAATAACACAAGTATCGCGGCGACGCCGCAGCAGTCCGTGCCACACGGCTGCCATACTTCATCAAAAGGATACCCGCAGCGGTAGGGGCTAAACGTAAGGGGAACGTAAGGAGATTGGAGGCTTTCGTTTACAAAGGCAAAACACAACAAAAAGGGTGCGCCCAATCGGACGCACCCCATACAGGTCGCTGAGAAAAACGAACTAGAAGCTGCCGCGCTTGAGGAAGTCAGGAAGCTCAAACTGGTCGTTGCCAAAGTTGGGGAGCTCGGTACCACCGACGTTGCGAGTCGGGGCAGCCTGAGCCGGGCTCGTGGCAGGAGCGGTGCGCTGCGGCTCGGTAGAAGCAGCGGCCTTGCTCTGGGACTGCTGTGCAGCGAAGAGCTCGTCCTGACGGTTGACGTTGGAGTCGGAGAAGCCCGTAGCGATGACGGTAATACGCACCTGATCGCCCAGGGACTCGTCGACAACGGTACCGAAGATGATGTTGGCCTCGGGGTCGACGGCGTTGGCGACAACGTCGGCGGCGTCGCTGATCTCCTGAATGCCCAGGTCCTTGGAACCGGCAATGGAAAGCAGGACGCGCGTAGCGCCATCGATGGAGCTCTCGAGCAGCGGGCTGGAAATAGCCTGCTGGGCAGCGTCGACGGCACGGGTGTCCCCAGAAGCGGTACCGATACCCATCATGGCGGTACCGGCCTGCTTCATGATGGTCTTAACATCGGCGAAGTCCAGGTTGATGATACCGGGGACGGTGATGAGGTCGGTGATGCCCTGGGTGCCCTGGGAAAGGACGCCATCGGCGATTGCGAAGGCCTCAAGCATGGTGGTCTTCTTCTCGGCGATGTCGAGCAGCTTGTCGTTAGGGATAACGATCATGGTGTCGACGCAGTCGGAAAGCGTCTTAATGCCTTCTTCGGCGCTCTTCTTGCGCTTGCGGCCCTCAAACGTAAAGGGCTTGGTCACGACGGCGACGGTCAGCGCGCCGACCTCGTTCATCGCGATATCGGCAACGATGGGGGCAGCGCCGGTACCGGTGCCGCCGCCCTCGCCGCAGGTGATGAACACCATATCGGCGCCAGCGAGCGCCTCGGCGATGTCGTCGCGGGACTCATCGGCGGCCTTACGGCCGACCTCGGGGTTGGCGCCAGCGCCCAGGCCGCGGGTCAGGTCGGTGCCGATGTGCACCTTGATATCGGCATCAGAGATCGCGAGTGCCTGAGCATCGGTGTTGATGGCAACAAACTCGACGCCGCGGATACCCTCTTCGATCATTCGATTGACCGCGTTGGTACCGCCGCCGCCGACGCCGACCACCTTAATGACGGCAAGGTAGTTGTTGATCTCTGTCTCGTGCATGTCGGTCCTCCGAACAAAGGTTATTGCCATAGCATGGGTTGACCCCTGCGCACATTAACCTTCAAGTTGAAAGTAAATGCAAAGGTAAACCGTATTATGTTTGCACATTATGAACGTATCAGTCAAATAATTGACGGTGAAAACCAAACAAACCAGATAAACGGCGCGGTATGCCCCGTCAACAAAGGCCAGAAGACGCTACGAGGTCGGTGCGTTCCTAAACGTATAGTTGCCAGGAGATCGAACGTTGATATACGTCACGCCCTCCACCTGCGAAAGCAGCTTGGTAACGATACGCTCCTTTTTGGCAATGTCATCCGAATCTCCGAGCGACACCTCGATACCGTTATCGAGATTCGCCGAGATGGCCTCGACCGAGGGCGTGGAAATATCCTTGACCTGGCCCAGGAACTCGCTCGAGAATCCGCGGACGTAATCCAGGCCGGCCTTGACCGCCTTGGAATTTACCGCTTGCCCCGAAACCGGCGCGACATCGGCCGAGACATCGGTCAGCAGCACGGCTCCGTAATGTTTGGCGAGCGCCAGGGCGGCATCGATGCCGTTTAGGGTGTTGGCACCCTCCCCCGTTGTGATGACATTGCCCTGGTCGTCAACATCGACCGAGGTAGACAGCGGTGCAATCCATGTGTCATCGTCCCCGATCGCCCATGCAAGATCGTCGGAGCTAATGTAGGCAATTGCGATAACCTTGCGTTCCGTCGGCGTGATGATGAGCGTATGGGGAAATTGACGCTGAACATCCACGCCCGAAACCCACGGATTTTGCTTGAGGCCCTCGGTGATCTGGTCGGGATTCACATTGAACAGCGACGTGTCCTCGGGCAGATCGATCAGCTGGATGGCATCGTGCTTGGTCACATGCTCGCTGCCCTGGATCTGAATATCGGTAGCGGCGAACAGGCCAGAGTTAATGACGACGACGGCAACGACTGCAAGCACTGCCAGAGCGGCAAGGATGCCGCCCGCGATTTTGCCCTTGCCCTTAACGGCAGAAGCGGCACCCGCCGCATGATTTGCCAGGGCGCCGATCGATGACAACGGATTAGAGCCCTTTTTGCCCGATTGCGGTTTTGCGGAGGCCGACACCGACGTCAGCATACGTGGCTTAGATGCACCCAGCGCGCGACCGGGACGCGTCACCTTTGCCCCCAACGAGGGCTTGGGCGACGCTATGGGGCGAGAAGGTATGGCGCCCATCGCCGGTTTGGGCGTCACCGAGGGACGTGCCACCGGACGAGCAACATTTTTGGCCGCGGGGCGTCCGCCAAGCTGCGAACCGACAGTCGAACGTTTGGCAGGCCGCACGGACCCAGCAGGCTTAGAAGGCATAACGGACTTACGTTGAGGCTGAGACGGTGCGCCGGAACGCCCTCCGGCGCGGCGGAAGGTTGGTTTCGATGCTCTAGAAGCCGAGGAATTTAACTTCCGGTCTGAGCTCGATGCCATACGCCTCCCTCACCTTTCCGTGCACATGTCTGATAACCGCGGCCACGTCATCGGCCGAGGCGGTTCCGTTATTAACGATAAAATTAGCGTGTACGGGCGAAACTTCCGCGCCGCCAACCGAAAAACCCTTTAATCCACAATCCTCGATAAGCTTGCCCACGCTCGCATCGGGCGGGTTGCGAAATACCGACCCGCAGGATGCACAGCCCATGGGCTGTGTGCGCTTACGCCGCGTCAGGTACCGCTCCATACGTTCACGGATATCGGCCTTGGGCGCAGGTTTGAGCTTGAGCACGCATTCCAGAATGATCTCGTTACGCGGCAGGCTGCATTCACGGTAGCCCCAAGCGATCTCCGAGCCCGCGTAATGCTTGATGCCGGAGCTCGGGTCAAACGTAACGACATCTTCGACCAGCGAGCCAATCCACTCGGTTCGCGTGCCGGCATTCATGGACACGGCGCCGCCAACGGAGCCGGGAATACCGACCGCAAACTCAAGGCCCGAAAGGCTGCGCGACAGCGCGTCGTTGACTAGGCGAGCGAATATTACGCCCGCACCGACCGTCAGCGTACAACCGTCTTCGGCGACAACCGTACGCTGGAACTCACGCCCCAACGAAATGACGGCGCCGCGATAGCCTGCATCGGCAACAAGCAGATTAGATCCCTTGCCGATAATGACCCACGGCACCTGCTCACGATCGAGCACCGCCACGGCGCGACGCAAGGCATGATAGCTGTGACACGTCACAAAGAGGTCCGCCTTGCCGCCGATACGATAGCTCGTATGGCGCGCGAGGCGTTCATCCTCAATTACGTCCGTATCGATCATGCCCGAAAGCGCCATGACGGCGTTAAACAGACCCATGGGGTTTAAGCGTCTTTCTTGGCAGTCAGATACTCGATGAACTCGGGGCCGACCGTCGTGACGTCGCCGGCGCCCATGGTAAGCAGCAAATCGCCCTCGCCCACCATTTTCTCGAGCTCCTCATTGAGCTCAAGACGGCTCGAGCAGTACACGACCTCCTTGCCGGGATGCTTGGCGCGCACGGTATCGGCAAGCATCTTGGACGTGACACCCGGGATGGGCATCTCGCCGGCAGAGAACACGTCAATCAACAGCAGCTTGTCAGCATTGGCGAATGCGTCGGCAAAGTCATCGCACAGAGCCTGCAGGCGCGAATAGCGGTGCGGCTGGAACACGACGTCGACATGTTTGTAGCCCAGCGAAGAGGCAGCAGCGAGCGTCGCCTTGATCTCGGTGGGATGATGGCCGTAATCGTCAACCACCGTGATGCCGTCGATATCGCCCACGTGGGTAAAGCGACGGCGGACGCCTTCAAAACTCGAAAGTGCCTTAGCGGCGGCGTCGATATCGAGGCCTAGGACATGGGCGACGGTCAAGACGGCCGTGGCGTTGAGCATGTTGTGACGACCGGGGTTGCTCTTAATCTCGACAGCGTGCTCGGTGCCGTCCTCAAAGCGAACGATAAAGTCGCTCTGGATGCCCTTGACATCCGGATGCACGCAGACGATGTCGTTGGTCTCGGCAAAGCCATAGGAAAGCACATGACGGCCCGTCGACTTGGCAAGCTCGACCAGATGCGGGTCCTCGCCACAGACGATGACCGTGCCGTCCTCGCCCACCAGACTCATAAACTTGGCGAAGGTGGCCTCGATCTCCTCGATACCCGAGTAATGATCGAGATGGTCGGCCTCGACGTTGGTCACGATGACCACATTGGGGTTAAGGAACAGGAAGGAGCTGTCGGACTCATCCGCCTCGGCGACAAAATAGTCGCCCGAGCCGTTCTTGCCGTTGGTATCGTAGCCCTCAACAATGCCACCGATCAGGAAGCTGGGGTCCAGACCCATGCGGTCGAGCATGGTGGCACACATCGAAGAGGTCGTGGTCTTGCCGTGAGTACCGGCGACGGCGACGGTGGTGTAGCCGTGGCCCAGAGCCGAGAGCATCTTGGCGCGAGGCCACACGGGAATACCCAGCTCGCGCGCACGGACGAGCTCGGGGTTGGACTCAGGAATAGCGGTAGAGACCACGACGACGTCGGGCTTGACCTCGTCGATGGTGGCGGCCTCATGGCCCACATGCACCTTCA
>URTB01000021.1 GCA_900550595.1 uncultured Collinsella sp. | reverse complement strand
TCGTCGGCAGCGTCAGATGTGTATAAGAGACAGCCCATTTTCGGGCCGGGATCTCGGTCCCCTTTTGATCGACGATTGGCGAACGTAATGCTCAACAATCTTTCCGACAATCAGAAACGCACCTTGGCGCTTGCCGCGATGGCGCTGTTGGCCCTGGCGTGCCTGTGTGGCACGCTGGCTTTTACCGTTGATATGGTTCCGGCGAACAACGTCCTATCGTTTGGCAGCGTGAAGGTACGAGTCTGCGAATACACCCTAAACGAGCAGGGCGAGGAGATTCCGTTTGAGGCCGACGAGCGCGGCTACTATCCCGATACCAAGGCCGGGGGCTCTGACATCAGCCGCATTGTGCGCGTGGAGAACGCCGGCGCGCAGCCTGAGTACGTTCGCGCTCGTCTGCGCATGACGTCGGTGGCGCCCGACGGTTCGAGTGCGGACGCCTCGGGCAACGTCGCCTTTCACGTGGACGCGGGCGAGGGGTCCCCGTGGATCGATGGCGGCGATGGGTGGTACTACTACCGCGGATTGGCCGGACGCGGGGGCGTGCTCGATTCCGGTGCCATGACGGAGAGCCTCATGGACTCGCTGCGATTTGTGGGCGACTACCACGATGCCGCGCGCGGCGGCTCATACAGGCTCGATATCGACGTCCAGGCCGTGCAGGCCAAAAACCAGCAGGCAAACGATACCGTCCTCGACGTACTCGACGTCGTGGGCTGGCCGGAGGCGAACTAGCCCATGGAGATTAAGAACATGAACCGAGGCGTGCTCGGCAGGCTGATCGCTGTGGTGGCAATCGCCCTTTGCTGCGTTGTAGCGCTGCCGGCGGCAGCGTATGCCGAGGATGTGCCCGAGGACAAGACCGAATTCCATATCACAAACAGGAACGACTTCCTGGCGTGTGTCGCGCTGTCGCGACAGCGCGACACGTCGCAGTGGCGCGTCTATCTCGATAACGATATCGTTCTTAACGATGATGATATGAACGCCATTGTTGCGGATACGGTCAAGCACCTCTCCTTTGGCAACAAAGAACATCCCTTTAAGGGCGTCTTTGACGGTCAAAACCATACCGTGAAGGGCCTGAACTACGAGAATAAGGTCTTGGATCCCGAGCGCGACACGGGCTTTTTTGCCGAGACCGATGGCGCCACCATCAAGAACTTCTTGGTCAAGGATGCCAACATTTGGGCTGACTTCCGCGGCGGCATTATCGTGGGCAGGGCGATCAACACCCACTTCGAAAACGTTATGGTTATGGAGAGCACCCTGCACGTTACGTGTGCCAACAACATGCTCAATGTGATTACCAATGCGGGTTTTGAGGGGGGCCTGATTGCCGGCGAGCTCGATGGTTGCACCCTCTACAACTGCGAGGTCCGTGGTGGCCGCGCCGTTAACAACACGACTTCGGGCGTACAGGCAATCGGTGGCGAGGGCCTGTATATGGCGGCGTTTGCCGGCTACGTTAAGAACTCGACCATCGAGTATTGCCGCGTGACGCCTACGCGCAACGAGGATGGCTCGATTGCCGAGAAGGGCATGACCGACGTTACCAATAAATACGATGTGGCCATTGGCGCCCTGGGCGGCAACAACGTGTACGCCTCGGGTTTTGTGGGCTGCATGGCAGAAGGCGCTAAAGTCATTGACTGCTTTTCAACGGCGAAATGCTATAGCTATGCTGCTTCTTACGTGGGCGTTGTCTCCGTAACGCGCGCTTGGACGGGCGGTCTTGCAGGCCGCATCTTGTCTAAGAGCGGTAATGAAATCACTCGCAGCCATTTCGCCGGCGATTTGAGCTCGCGCCAGTACAACCCCATCGCCGTGATCCCCATTATTCAAAACGACGTGAACCTGGGCGGTATTGCTGCACGCGCTAATGCGGGTGATGCGACTATCACTGATTGCTACTTCAAGCCCAGTGTCAGCCTATCCGGGTTTAGTCAGGGTACGGCAGCCAAGAAGAAGATTTACGCCCTTGCGGGTGATGGCACGGTATCCGGTGCCGGATTCGGTCCCTGGGACGACGAACGCTACGTCACACGTGAGCTGTGGGAGCAGCATGATTACGACTTCTGTGCCGGCACCATGCGCTCGACTGCTAACGATGCGTATCTGAATGACTCACACCCCAATGAGTGGGCGATGGACTACAAACTGAATATTCCCGTGCATGGCCAGAGCGTTAAGGCGACGATTGATTTTCCCGGTGCAGGCATCGCGACCATCGAGGCAACCAAACTCGGTATTGATCAGGCGACCTCTGATCCGTATACCTTTGCCGTGAGTGCCGTGCTGGCGGGAACGGCCCAGGGCTTGGCCCAGGGCGATACGTCGGTAACGTTTAAGCAGGATACCTCCGCAAAGCCTGAGGGGCTGAGCGGGGAGAACGGCGGCTACCGTTTTATGGGCTGGTTCCGCGAGCCCGATGTGCAAGTGAATCGAATTGGACAAGACAACAGCTGGTTTGACGGCAAGACCGATGCCGATGCTGTGGCTGCTGGCAAGCAGGTCCAGAAGAGCGAGTTGCACGACGAAACGTCAACCTATACTGCCGATAACGCGAAAGGGGCCAAGGCTTTTGAGGGCAATGACCTGTTTATCGCTTCGTACGAGGCACAGGTGCTGTTCTATAACGTTAAGGGCGAGACGCTTGATTGGAAAACCGGTGCTGCGCACGGCAAGTCAACTGATTGGTACCGCTATGGCGTGGGTTTGACGCCCGCTGCCCCCGCGGATCGCGGCAACTTGAAGCCTACCGCGACATTTATCGGCTGGACCACGCAGCCTAGCAGCGAGGCGGGGATGAATGGTGGCTATGCCGCCATCACCTCGACTCGGTTAGCCGAGCTTAAAAATCAGGGAGCTTTTTATCCTGCGGGTTGCGAGATCA
The DNA here is from genome assembly GCA_900550595.1 of uncultured Collinsella sp. Taxonomy (GTDB): domain Bacteria; phylum Actinomycetota; class Coriobacteriia; order Coriobacteriales; family Coriobacteriaceae; genus Collinsella. The sequence continues at coordinate 10,750 of URTB01000021.1, read as the reverse complement.
CGGTTGTCCGTCCTACCGACTTCTACCCGGTGTACAGCGACTACGTGTCGAACATCATAACGGTGTTCGAGGGCAATGAGCAGGACACAACCGACGATAAGACTCTGCGCGACGGTGTGGGCAAAACCAATGTCGACGTCCAGACTACCGAGGACGGCACCAGCGTCTACACGGTACAGGTGTGCAACACGGAAGGTACGCCCCTGTCCAATGGCGGCAAGCTGCCCGATGGCTATCGCTTCTTGGGTTGGTACGAAAACAAGGGAACCGAGGATGCTCCGCTCGAGGTGCGCGTAAGCCGCGATCCCAGCTATACGCTCCCCGCAGATGTCGATTTAACCGCGCCGCATACCTACATCGCCCGCTTTGAGTACCGAGTGGATTATTACGTTCGGGCTTATACCAACCATGAGTTTACGGACAGCAAGCTACTTTGTTCCGTTTGGAATCGCTATCAAACGCCCTTTGAGGAAAACGTCGGTAGTACCTTCGTGCGTGAAAACGTCGTCCACTGGGGTCCGGAGCATGTTGACCACGGTATAAAGGATAGGTATGACAAAACGTGTGGCACGCGCTTCACGAAGGAAACCCTTGTCGTGAGTCCCCTTAACGCGTACTCGCACAACGTTAAAAACGATACGGGAGCCGATACTCTAAAAAACCTCTATGCCGATACTGATTTTCCAGGCGCTGCAACTCTAAGCGATACTTGGACTTCGGCTTCGCTGAACGTAACGGCCAAACTGGTGAATGATCGCTATCGCCTGAATTTCTGGACGCTTGAGCGCGATGGTGAATATTGGACATATGTGAAAAATCCCATCGAGAGCATAGTGCGTACAGATAAGAAGTACTACGTTCGCGCGATGATTACCACGGACGTTAATTTCTACAACAAGGGCGATGATGTCGTGAGGACTGCCACGCGGCGCTATGAGAGTAACTTGCTGCAGACCAAGGTGAACGGGGCGGATCCGACGTTCACGTATTACTACCCGCATGTTAATAAGTCGGTTAAAGTGGCCGAAAAACCAGAAGATGGTGAGAAAGGATCGTATGAGAGCCCCCTGACCCTCGAAGCTTCCCCGACCGATGCCGACATGGCCGTGCCGGGCTATAAGTTCCTGGGCTGGATTTCGACCGCCGAGGTCAAGAAGGATTCTGCCGTCTGGAAATATATCTATGATGTCGCCAACGACCCCTATGTGACGAGCGATCCGGAGAAGGCGACGCCATACTTGGCGACCGACGCGTCCAAGGTTACCCAGTGGCAGGATGCCTATCCCGTATACGTAAAATATAACGTTAACTACACCACCAACCTGCACCGCAAGGGCTTTGATGGAACGTCGGGCATCAATGTTCCGCGATTCGACATTACGCCTAAACTTGATCCTCAGCAGAACGGTGACGTGGTGGCTACGGTGAGCCCCGACATTACGACGACGGTGTATGCCGACGGTACTGGTGGCGCCTATCAGCTTAAGAAGCTCGAGATCGAGCTTCCCGACGGAACGGTAAAGAAGCTCGATCCGACGGGCGAAGGCGGCAATACCTATTCCTATACCGTGGAGCCGGGTAAACCCTATACGTTTGTGGCCTACTACACGCCCATTGCGGTGGTGTATCACCTGAACGACACCGATATCGATGGCAAGCTCGCGCAGGAGGGCAATACGCTCGGCAGCCTTAAGGATGGCATGCCACTGCCGACGTATAACGTTGGCGACATCGATGCTGCAACGAACGCATACAATGCCTTCGTAGGCTGGACGGAAACTAAACCGGCATCCGGCAACGGTTATGTCATTTGGTCGGACGGCCTCCCCATGGTGAATACAAACACTGTGGTTAACGCCCCCATGGAGCTGTACCCGGTCTACCGTGCCAGCGCGGTAATTGTCCAATCGAATATCGATGCCAATCTGGATAACCCCGATTCCGTGCGTTTTCTTTCGCGCACCGACTTTGGCGATCAAATTTCGCTGGAAGTAAGAGCTACAGCTGAGGTTGTCGGCAGGGATGGCACCAAGTACGACTTTGTCGGCTGGTCGCGTGACTATGAATCCGATAGTAAATACACTCTGATGACCGAAGACGATAAGTATCCCCTCGAGGGTAGTGAACCCTTTAAGGGCGCGACGTATACCGCGGTGTACAAGGTCACGCCGTATAAGGTGCGCTATCACAGCGTCGACGGGGCGGTCATCTTTACGGCGACGGTCGACTCGGGCGACGAGCGTGCGCAGGACGGTAAGCCTGGCTTTGTCTACACGGTCGATGTTCCCAAAATGGACGAGAGCGGCAACCCTGTCTACGACAACGACGGCAATCCTGTGATGGAGCAAAAATCCGTGGCGTACGATCCGGACGCCCACTCCAAGATCGTCGTGCTGCTCGATGAACAGGCTGCTGCCAATGGCGATAAGCGTGAGCTCTTCTTGGAGTGGCGATATGTGGGTGCGGATGGCAATGCGAAGTCTTGGGATGAGTTTAAGAGTGAGCCAGTCAAGGGTGACATGGACCTGTATCCCGTGACGTATCGCGTGGTTGCCAACGATACGTCTGATCCCGCGAGCCCCGTAACTATGACCGCGCAGCTTAAATGGCTGCTCGATCCCGCCGCCGCCAACACCGTCGATGACGGTGCCGACAAGGCGCCGTTTAAGGTCTGCTTTGCCGAGCCGTTTATGGGGACGCAACTGACTGTTACGGTAACGCAGGCAAGCTACGGCCCTGGTGCAGAGGGCGTTTCTGCGGCGGAAGAGCCTGTGAACGGCAAGTTTGTCTCGCTCTACAGCCTGGGTTCGGGTAATGGTTCGTTCGACCTGGCCAACCGTCTGGAGTATAAAAAGACGGGTGAAGACGGCCAAGGCGACGGCAATGCCGTGTTCAACTTTGACCAGACTCATGCGCTGACGATCGTTAAAAAGACTACCGATGCTAGTGCCATGGGACAGACGTTCCGTTTTAAGGTGACGAAGACGGCGGAGGGAGCCTCTCCCGAGACGCGCGTGGTCGAGGTGAAGGTCGATAAGCAGCAGCCGGAAAACGGTGAGACCTGGTATGTCGGCAGCGTGCAGTTCGCCGCTCCGGCGGGCATCTATACCGTCGAGGAAGACACGAATTGGGCATGGCGCTACGAGGGCGAGCTGAGCACGCCGGGCAAGGCGCCCGGTAAATCTGCCGAGCTGACGATTTCGTCTGCTTCGAGCGCGGGCGATGCGGTGGTGACGTGCGTCAACACGCGCGCGAAGGACAAATGGGTCGATGGCGGCTCGCGTGCCAAGAATGTTTGGGAAAACGGCACGCTGAGGAGGGAGGACAAGGATGACTAAGCGCAAGCGGATCGTTGCCCTCCTTGTCGGCGTCCTCCTTTTGGCCGGCGTCGTCGGCGCCTTTGCGTGGCTTTCGGTTACGGGCGTGCTGGTCAACGAGTTTGGCTTTGGCTCGGTGGCGCCTTCGGTGGACGAGACGCGCAAGGACAACGTGAAAAGGGATGTCTCGGTAAAAAACACGGGCTCGGCTCCGGCATACCTGCGTGTCGCGGTGGATATCTACTGGCAGGATAAGGATGGCGCGCGCCTGTGGGATGAGCCGGTTGCCGGCACCGACTACACCATTGAGTGGGGCGATAAAGGCGATGCCTCCGCCACTAACAGACCTTCGTCTTGGGTTCTTGCGAGCGACGGGTTCTACTACTGGACGTCTTCTGTTAAGCCGCTCGACAAGACGGGCGTGCTCATCAAGAGCGTGTCCGAAAAGAAGGCAGATGGTAAAAACCTAGTCGTCGACATTTCGACCCAGGCAATTCAGTCTACGCCCGACGATGCAGTTAAAGAGGCATGGGGTTGCACGGTCAATGATGGCGTGCTGGTGCCGCCGCATGGAGGTGCGTAAGTATGGCATTCCCAATTCGCAAAGGTGTTGCGCGCTCCTTGCGTTGCATGGTCGCGGCCATTTTCTGCGTGGTCGCGCTCGCTGTTCCCGCCCGTGCGTTTGCCGATACTCCCGCGATTGCCTATGACGGAAATGCGCGCCAGCTGACGGTAACGGGGGCGACGGGCTCCTCGGGGGAGCCCGATCTGTTTCCCGCCTTTAAAGATCTAATGCCCGGCGATGCGCGCGAGCAGCAGATCGAGGTTCGTGCCACGGGCGTAAAGTCCCAGGTACGCGTGTTTGTGCGGGCCGTTGTCAATCACGAGACGGCACACCTGCTGTCGCCCATTACCTTAACGGCGTCGGCTGGCGATGCGTCTGACGGTTGGCTCCAGACGGGAACGCCGGGCAGCGTGTTCGCCTATCCCACGCAGGTCGCCACGTTCACGAGCGATGGCAGCACGGTGCTCAATCTGCAACTAAGTGTCCCGACGTCGGTGGGCAACGAGCTTGCCGACGCAAGCAAGACCATTCGCTGGGAAATCACCGCCGAGGACGATGGCGAGAAGATTCCCGTACAACCTGCTGGCAGTAAGAGCCCCGGTCTGTTTGGCCTGGCGGCAACCGGCGACAGCACGCTCGCATTGCTCTTGGTGTTGCTGACGCTTGCAATCATCGCTTTCATGGCCGCGCTGCTTTTATCCCGGAGGGATAAGCGTTAGGTCCATCTTCTAAACGCAACGCCCTCCCGGGCGTCGGGGCACGAAGTTCCCTGCTCTACAGTCCTGCGCAAGACGAAGGCCACATTAAGTGGCCTTCTTTGCGTGCGGAACTCGCGATGAACTTCGTGCCCCGCCGTCCGGGAGGACGCCTCTTTATTGATGGGAGGCCTGATAGGTCGATGGTTCCGTGCCCGGATGCGTCCAAAGTGGACGGGCTTTCCGGATGGGCGGGCTTTCGAAAAATGCGTCCCGGAATTTGCCTTTGGAATGGGACGTAGTTTCCCGTTGAGGTGCTTTGCGGAAAGTGCATCCCACTCTGGGCGGTCGAAGTGGGACACACTTTCCCAAAGGCGCTCCAACGGGAAATTGCGTCCCATTATTCGGTCAAGAAACGGGATGCATTTTCCCAATGAGAGCAAAACCGGAAAATGCATCCCACAATCAGCCCTCAAAGTGGGACGCCGTTTCCCGATGAGGCACTCGACGGAAAATACATCCCAGAAATGGCCTTTGAGCTGGGATAAGATTTCCGCGGCATCTCGGATTCTCAAAAATGAGACACGCCGTTGGCGAAAATGAGACACGTGATATCGGGCATCGGATGTATCATTTGCAAAAATGAGTCCACTCCACTCGAGTAAAGCGAGATCCCTCATGTACGTTCCACACCCCCGTATCCGTAGGCTGTCGAAAATCCCGCTTGTTGGGACGGCGGCGCTTGCTGCGTTGATCGCCACGAGCGTCGCCTGCTTCACGGCCACGCCCCAGGTTGCCCAGGCGGCAGACGCGCCCGCAATCACCGATATGACCGAGCAGGATTATCAAGCCCTGGGTCTGGGCACGAGCGAGGACATTCCGGCCGATACCGTTGGCCCCTATTCCACTGATACCCCCACGACGTTTGCCACGCGCAGCGAGGTCTATATGGCAGCTAACGGTAGCCATGGCAATCGCTACACTCTGCGCGACAAGCTCGAGAACGTCGAGCGCGGTGACATTGGCGGCAGCAGCAAACTCACCGATGGCTATGGAAGTGTGTGGGGCGCCGCAAAGTTCTGGCAAAACGTCAACAACTTCGATACGAACAGCGATCTCTACAAGCATAGCGACTACGGTGGCGGCACCTGGTCGTACCTAAGCAACAATGAGTCCTCAACAGTACTCGCCAACGACAACAACGGTTTCTCGGGCATTCACGCCACGAGTGTTGAGTTCTGCAGCGACGCCAGCACGGGCAAAAAGAGCCGCGTTGCCGAGCTCCGTGCCTACGGCGACAGTTCCTCCACGACGATTGACGGCAAGTCATACGCCGGAAAGGTTGAGCTGGTCCTCTACTCGTTTAGCAACGGGCGTACGCGCACTCTCGACACACACCTGCCGGTGACGGTCAACACTAATATGATGTACGAAGGCCGTTTTTAGTACCTGGATGCCGGTTACCTGCAAGAGCACGACGCCGTCTTTGATGTCGAGGCGGGCGATGTCGATGGCGACGGCGTCGACGAGCTTTTTGTCTACGCGGGCTGCTATGTCGACGAGAACGGCGTGCGCAAGGCTGTAGTCGACATGTATGACTTGGAGGGCGGCAACTGGAAGCAAAGCGTCGTCAAGATCGATGCCGGTAACGCCGCGGACTACACCACGCACAACAAGGGCGGGAACGACTCCTGGACGCAGCTTCAGTCAGCTCCTGTCGTTTCGCTAGCGGCCGGCGACCTCGATCGCGATTTTTGCGATGACCTCGCCATCGTGGTCTCGGCACCCTACGGCAAGAAGAATATTGATAAGTCGACGCATTGCGAGCTGTTTTCGTGGGATGCATCCAAGGGTGCGCTCGTCCATGTCGATGCTCTGGGCGACGCGGGCGCAATCTCCCTCTCCGCGAACGGCAAGACCATGGTCGCTGCGAATGCGACGTTCGGCACGTTTGCCGCCTACGATGAAGAAGGAAAGAAGACGGGTGAAACCGTCACGGGCCTTATTCTTGCGGGCTATGACTGGCAACGCAGCGCTTTTGATTACGGCGCTTCTGACGGCAGCAAGGGGCTGTACGGCGCGCTGTACCGCTACGCGTATTTTGACTCGGAGTCTGGCGAGTTCAAGCTTTCCGATTGTAAGGAATACAGAGACGGGCTCCTCGCCTCCTATGGGCTGATGCATGTGCCCAACAGCGCATGGAAGGATAGCGCTCAGGATAAGCGCTATCCGTGCACCTTGGCGCCTATTGCCCTTGCCACTGCCAACCTTGACGGCCTGTCCGAGCAGCTGGCGGTTGACGAGGTGCTCGTGGGCGGCGATGTGTCCCGCGACTTTGCCTGCAACACGGCACAGAGCGGGGCTCAGGGCTTGGGGTCCATGGTCGGAACCATGAGCATGAGCGGTCAGCAATACAACAGCAGCAACAAGCATGACCACAAGGGTATAGAGCAGGCGTGGATCAGCGACGTCAAGGCGGGCAGCGTCTCGGGTTCGGACCGCTATAACGAGAGCTTTATCGCCGTGGTGGGCAAGCACCGCGACGAGGACCTGCGCAAGAACGATGACTACTATTGGATGACCGCCTCGCATTTTTCGCTCGACGAGAACGGAAAGGTGCGCCGCGGCGAGGAGCAGGTGATTAGCGAGAGCAACCGTCGCGGCACTACCTACGGCACATTTATCTCGCTCGCGCTGCCCGATGTCGACAACGACAGCGTCAAGATCACGTACAAGGACCGCTACAAGGTCTATACCAACCCGCGCGTGCTTGCCGTGCTGCAGGATGCGCCCTATGTTGAGGATCTGGAGCAGGCATACGGCTATCTGGTGTTGGGCGGCACGTCATACGGAGAGGAAAAGGGCACAGGGACATCCCAGGGCTATACCATTGGCGCCGAGTTGGGCGTTGCCGTCGAGGTGCAGACCGGTCCGCCCCTGGTCGCGATGAATGCTTCAGTCGATTTTGCCGCCGAGGGATGCTATGACTACCGGAGCGAGCGCACGGTCAGCGCAAGCGTAAGCTATGAGTCGCATGCCGGCGAGGGTGACAAGGCCGTGCTCTACACGATTCCGATGGTCTATTACGAGTATGAGATCGAAAATGAGGAAACTGGTGGCAAGGGCGTGATGGCGGCGCCCGTGTCGCTCGGCGCGCAGACCTCGGTCGTTAATGTCGAGGCCTATGACCGCATTGCCAAACAGCACAATATGACGCCGCTCAGCTACTTTTTGACTAACCGGTCGGGAGAACCCGGAACCTATCAAACGACGCTCAACGGCGAGACTCCCGTTGGGGATTCCTTTGGCCTGGGCAAGCCTGGCGTAACGCGCGCCTACACGCACGATGGGTTTAACGGCGCCGCCGCGCAGTCGGGGGCGAGCATTGAGCAGACCATCGAAGTCGAGGAGGGCAAGGAGCAGGAGCTCGAGCTCGGCTTGACGCTGAACGGCAGCGTTGTCATGGGCGCGAAGCTCGCAAAGCACGAGTTGTTTGGTGGCCTGTGCTTTGGTGCCAACGCCGGCTTTACTACGGGTAACTCCTCGAGTGAATCGACCGAATACGGCGGCACCGTCGACAACCTGCCCGAGGCCGCGCAGGGCAAGTACGGTTTTGTGTGGCGTCTGGGCGTCAACGCGGTGGATGTCGACAAGTTCGAGGCAGACTCGGGCGACAAGCTCGGCACCAAGGACACCGACCAGTTCTGGATCGTGGGCTATGACGTTAAGGACGTCGAGACGCCCGACGCGCCGGCCGTGACGGGCTTTACGGCAAACGCCGTCGATTCGACCAGCGTTACGTTTAGCTGGGACGATGTACTCGCAAACAAGAGTGGCTTTAGCTACGGCGTGGGCATGCTGCAGAGCAATGCGGCGGATGCGGTCGTCAATAGCTGGAAGATTGCCGACAACACGCAGACCTCGCTCAAGTGGGATGGGCTGCAGCCCAATACGGAGTATCGATTCGCCATCGCCGCCGTTAAGAATGGATCCACGACCGAAACAGGTATTCGCTCGGCAATCATCACGGTCAAGACCATGCCCGATGGCATGACGATGAACGTGAGCGGACCTGCGGCGGATGCTGCGGAGGGGTTGGATCTTGGATACGACTCTTCGGTTGAGCGCGCGGCGGGAAGCCACCTGACGCTCTCGGCGATTGGCCATGTGAAGCAACTCGGTGCCGACGATAGCGAAACAGGGCTGGCACCGACCTATATGTGGTACCGCAAGGGCCGCGGCGAGACAGAGTTTAAGCTCGTGGGTGCCGATGGCAACCTCGCGGCTGGAACGGCCTCAAAGCTCGAGATTGACCTGACCGCAGACGATGACGGTGCGCAGTATTACTGCCACGTGGGATACAACGACGTGGGCCTCGACACCGGCACGACGCTCGTGAATATCGAGGCCGAGGAGACGGCGCCCACAACGGTGAACGCCACCCCGATCCGCACGCGCCGCCTGTTCTCACAGGCAAGTGCGGGCGCCAAGAAGTTCCTGGACCATACGCTGGTAAACACCGCCGGCCCAACCGATTCCGAAGGCTCAAAGGACCCCGAGACTCCTGAGACCCCGACGAACCCGGACAAGCCCAAGTCCGACAACGGAGCTAAGACCGACACCAAGGTCAAGACTACGACCACAGCGAAGAACCTCGCAAACACCGGCGACCAAACATTCGCCCTAGTCGCCACCGCAGCAGCAGCGGGAGCAACGCTCGTAGTGATAGCCCTCATCATGCTGATCAAGCGCCGCAAGACCCACTAGTAGCCAGTCGAACATATCGACAACCCAAAAACCCGGGTAGCCAAAAAACAGGCCACCCGGTTTTTCTGTTGAGTGGAGACTCCGCAAGCGGAAACTGCATCCCACGATTAGCGCCCGGAACGGGACACATTTTCCGTCAAGCCCTCATCCGGAAAATCCATCCCAGTTTGAGCGCCCAGACCGGGACGCACTTTCCCAAAGGGTCCTCAACGGGAAACTGCGTCCCATAATTAGGCCGAGAAATGGGATGAACTTTCCCAATGAGAGCCAACCGGAAACCACGTCCCAGAATCAGCCCCCAAAGTGGGACGCACTTTCCCAACGAGCCTCAACCGGAAAATACATCCCGGAATCCAGCTGAATAGTGGGACACACTTTCCCAATCGGGTCCCAAGCGGAAACTGCATCCCATTCCAGACAAGAATTCCGGGATACACTTTCCGCAAACAAAGAAGGCCACATAACGTGGCCTTCAACTTATATATGTTCGGCGATACACCCAAGACAAGCCACGCTCCAACAACAGGGCGTCTGTCCGGGCGGAGGTATGTAAGGTTCATCGCGAGTTCCGCACGCAAAGGAGGCCACTTAATGTGACCTCCGTCTTGCGCAGGACTGCCCGAGCAGGGAACCTTACGTTCCGCGTCGCCGGGCAGACGAACCAGTTAAGACGCGCTGCTACTTGATCTTGGTTGTACCCGGTGCCAGGTTGGGGTCGGTCTCGTTGGCCTCGGTCTGGAAGTGCTCGGTATACACGTTCTTGCCGTCGCGGAACATCTCGTAGTACTGCATCTTGGCGTAATCCTCGCGTGCCTTGGTGGCAGCCGCGGCGGCGTCGTCGTCACCGGTGACGTTGGAGGAGAGCGCCCAGCGCAGGCTGGCGTCCTCGTAGCCGACGGAGTTGATGGCGGGCAGCGACTCGCGCAGCGTCATGTGCGCTTTCTGGTAGTCGGAGAGAGGTGCGCCGATCAGCTGCATCAGCTGGGTGGACAGATAGTTGGTGGACAGGTCGTCGACCTCGCTTGTCTGGTCGCAGCCGGCAACGTCGTAGTTGGCCCAAATGATGTAGTCGGTCTGCCACAAGCGCTCCTGGTGGGTGGCGTCATCCTCGTCGGTAAACCACTTGTCGTTGAACTTGGACGGGAAGAACGGCTGATGGTCGCCCCAGAACACCACGACCACCTTGCGATCGAGTTTGTTCAGGGCGTTGAGGAAGTAGCGCAGCGCCTGGTCGGACTGCTCAATGCACGAGACGTACTCGTCGACATCGGACAACGTGCCGTCCTCGACAGTCTTGGCGTCCAGGTCGGTCGTGTCGATGTTCAGGTGCATCTGCTTATCTGCCGGCAGTAGACCCGTATCGTAGCCCGAGTGGTTCTGCATGGTCACGTCGAAGATAAACTGCG
>URTB01000020.1 GCA_900550595.1 uncultured Collinsella sp. | reverse complement strand
GTCTTGATCTGAGCGCCCAGCTCGTTGGCGATAACGGTGGCCAGCGTGGTCTTGCCCAGACCCGGAGGGCCCGAAAAGATCACGTGGTCGAGCGTCTCGCCACGGCTCTGCGCCGCCTCGATCAGCACGCGAAGGCTCTGCTTGATATGCTCCTGACCGCAGTAGTCGTCCAGGCGCTGGGGACGCAGGGTACGGTCGACATCGAGGTCTTCGGGCGTCAGCTCCGAGCCCACCATGCGCTCACCGTGCGCCATGGATGCCGCCGGCGAGTTGCCGGGCGTCGCCCAAAGGTCCTGAGAGTCATCGGCTTCCCACATCACGCATCCATTCCGAGTCGCTTAAGCGCCGCGCCGAGCAGGTCCTCGACACGCATATCCTGCCCATCATACCCGCTCAAGGCAACCTCGGTCTCCTGCGGGCTAAAGCCCATGGAAAGGAGCGCCGCGCGGGCGTCATCGATCGCCGAAGGAGCGGCGGCGGGAACCGCCATCGCAACCTGGCCGGGAATTACGTCGACCGGAACAAAGCCCTTGTCCTTGGCAAAGGTACTCTTGAGCTCCAAGATAAGGCGTTGGGCGGTCTTTTTGCCCACACCGGGCACCTTGGCCATGCCTTTGTCGTCCTCGGCCATCACCAGGGAATACAGCTGTCCCACGGTATAGGTGGAAAGCACGGCAAGCGCCAGGCGCGGGCCAACACCCGACACGGACACGAGCCGATCGAACATCGTGCGCTCGTCCTTGGAGGCAAAGCCAAAGAGCGTCATGGCGTCCTCGCGCACCTGCATACGGGTATAGAGGCGAACCTCGCCGCCGGGTGTAGGCAGCGTGGCGGCAGTGCTGCCCGAGATGCCGAGCTCAAAGCCCACGCCCGATACATCGACGACGGCCGAGCTCATCGTGGCCTCGACAAGCGTTCCATGGAGCTGGGAGATCATCAGTATCCGGTTCCTCTCTGTTGATAGAACTCGCCGCCGGTAAGCGCCCGGGTGCGGCTGAGGTTAACGTGGCAGATGGCGCAGGCCAGGGCATCGGCGGCATGGTCTGGGTGCGGGTCGTGATCGAGCTGTGTGAGCGTGCGCACCATGTAGGCAACCTGCCGTTTATCTGCGGCACCCGTGCCCACCACGGCCTGCTTAATCTGCATGGGCGTGTATTCGCCAATCTCGAGCGCGCATTCCGAAAGCGCCACGAGCGCGGCACCGCGGGCATGCGCCGTAGGGATGGCCGAGCGGACGTTAGCGCCAAAGTAGATGCTCTCGATAGCCGCGGTATCGGGACGGTAGCGTTCGACGACGCCCTTGAGGTCGTGGGCGATATGCGACAGGCGCACCGCGAGCGGGCTGCCCGCGCTGGTCTCGATACAACCGTAGGCACGGCAGCGAACCTCGCCACGTCGCTCCTCGATAATCCCCCAGCCCGTATGGGCCAAACCGGGGTCGATACCCAAAATGACCAAGCCAACCTCCCCTCGCCTTTTTTCCAAGCGCAAGGCAAGGCCCCGCGCATCATTCACGAACGTCTGTTCTAGAATAACACAACCTGGGAAGCATAAGCCAAGCAAGGTTGAATCGCAGGTTGAACATACGCCAGCGAGCGAGCCCCTGCCGTGGCAAGGTGTCGCGAAAGAGGAGCGCCGCGTACTTTTGTACGCAAGCGACGGTTTGAGCGGCAGATTGCCCGGCAGGGGCTCGCGCAGCGTCGACTCGTTACGCGGTTTGGTAAAACCGCGTAACCTTTTTAGTTCTGCGAGAAGAATGGGAACTGTCGGGGGTCTACCGGCGGATGCGGCATCGGACCACCCTGCGGTCCGCCCTGGCCGCCCATCATTTTTTCGATGGCGTCCTGGACCTCACCCTCAAACTTTTTCATGCCCTCATGCAAACGACGCTGACCGTCCTCGGAGCGCAGCTCTTCCATCTGCTCGGGCGAAATACCCAACAGCTCGCCCAATATGCCCATCATCTCGCCGCGCATACGGTCACTCGTGTCGTCGTCGGCAAAGCGGCGCACCTCGGCGCGTGCCAGCGAATCAACCGTCATGCGCTCCTTACCGTTGAGCCCCAGATCGGACCATGCAAGCATGTACGGCCAGGCGCGCTCGGCAAACGAACGGGCCGAGACGATCGGCACCGTCGGCAGTATGCGACGAGCAGCCTCACCCTGGCGCACAAGCATCAGCAGCAGTGAGCAGGCCTCGGGCTTGGCAGCGGCCATCGGGATGTCGTCGAAAGGTCGATTGCGGTCTACATGCGACTCAAGCGCACCATCGACCTCGCCCGGCTCAAGCCCGCCAAGCAGCTGCGCCGCGCGATCGAGCATATCAACGGGACCGGCGAGCGTCGAGAGCGCCTGCGCCAGCACGCGCTCCATGCAATCTTCCACCGCGTTGAGCGTCACGAGCTCTTGGGGCACCACGGCCGAGGCGCGGTTGCGCACGCGTGCCACAAACTCGAGTGTCGACAGATACACGTCGCCAAAGGGCGCAAAGTCGCCCTGGTAGCCGCCGGACAGTGCGGGCGCCGCCAACGCGTACTCGGTCTTGGAAAGCGGACTCAGAGTCATCGCGCCCAGCTCGAGTGCTGTGTCCTCGAGCATCAGGCCCAGCGCGCGCGAACGCAGGCGTTCGGCATCGCCCGCCGACACGTCGCGGTCGAGCACGCGCGCCGCATCCGGTGCATCGCGCTCGACGGTGCGAATGTGCAAACGCTCGGCGATTGAGCGCACGGCAGAACAGCGGGCAGCCTCGGCCTCCTCCTGCGCCGGTGTAAAGATGCGATTGCGCCCCAGCACCAGGCCAATCACATTACGCGGACCCAAGGCATCGACGGCGAGCGCCGACAACAGGGACGACGGCAGATCGCCCTCGAGCGCCACCACGGCACGCGACGCACCGCGGGCGCGGGCATTGTCGCGCACGGCAAGCACCAGCGCCTGCCACAGCCACTCCTCGGAGCGAAACTGGGGCAGCTCATGGTCCTCCAGGGCATCGAGCATCACACCGCGCTGAATCTCCTGAACCAGCAGGCTCTCCTCAAAGCACGGCGCCTGGGCCACCACGCGACCGCAATCGTCGAGCACAAACGATCCGCCGGTATACACCGACTCGTCATAGGCACCAATCGGCGCCATGCAGGCAAACCATACGCTGCGCTTGGACGCAATCTTGCGGTAGGCACCGCTGCGCACGGCGGCAATGGCGGCCGTCTCGCGATCGGTCATGTCAAACGCGTTGAACTGGAAATAGGCGATGAGGTCGACGCCGGTCGGCAGCATCTCGAGCTCGCGGTCTAGGTCAAACACCACGGCGATGCGCACGCCGTCCACGTCAAACACCGGCGGTGCCCAACGCGCGTCGTTGCTCTCGCCACGCTGCAGGGCGATGCTTGCGCGCGCGGGCACCACGCGACCATCCTTAAGCATCATGTAGTCGAGCAGGGGCTGGCCCTCAAACGAAACCGCAGAGGGCACGATGCAGATCATGTCGAGCTCTTGGATGCGCTCGGCAACGCCCGTCAAGCCCGTCAGCATATCGTGCTCAAAATCGGCAGCGCCCACCAGGCTGCCCGGCATGGCACCCATAAAGAGCGGGGCCGGAACGCACAGCACGCGCGCGCCGCGCTCATGAGCCAGGCGAGCCTGGTCCTCGATGCGGCCGCAAATGCCCTCGATGTCACCCAGGCGCATATCGATCTGTGCAAGTGCGAGCTTCATGGCCCAGCCCTTTCCGTCGTAAATCGTCGTTGTCGTAGTAAAAGCGCCGGCCGCATAATGCAGCCGGCGCTCGCATGTGCATATGCTAGCTATGATACCCCGAGCGGGGGCGCGCTCCTAGAACGTCGCGGACCACAGCCCATGCAGGTTGCAGTAGGCATAGACGGTACCGGTCTTGGAGCCGCCAGCGAAAAACGTCGTGGGCTTCATGCCGGGCTCAAGGTAATGGACCTCCAGGCGGCCCTCGGCCTCAAGCGCGATCCACTCGATGTAGTGCTCGGGCAGCATGGGGTGCTCCGTCGAGCCCACACGTGCGCGAATGACGTGGCCGTCGCGCTCGATCTCGACAACAGGCACATGCTTCTCGTGCGCCGCATCCTCGGTGTTTGCCGTCAGCTCCGTGCAGCCGGCAGGAGTTGCAACGCCGTCGCCAAGGGCGGCAACGAGCTTGCCGTCGGAGTCCTTAAAGAATTTCGCCATGATGTTCTCCTTTGCTGATGTGCCGATGTTCTTGATGGTTCTTATGCCCAAAGGCAGGCAAACCATCCACGGCATGGCAAATGAACACATAACGAGCGAGGCTAGCGACCGTCGCCACCGAGCAGCGCCAGAACATCCTCGCGCGTAAACAGTGCCGACGAGATACCATCGCCGCCGAGCACGCTGTTGACCAGATCGCGCTTGGACTCCTGCATCTGCATAACGCGCTCCTCGATCGTGTCCTTGGCGATGAGTTTGTACACGGTCACGGTGTGCTGCTGGCCAATACGGTGGGCACGGTCGGTCGCTTGGTCCTGCGCCGCCACGTTCCACCACGGGTCGTAGTGGATGACCACGTCGGCAGCCGTCAAATTAAGGCCCACGCCGCCCGCCTTGAGCGAAATCAAGAACACCGGCACCTCGCCTGCCTGGAACTGCGCAACCATCTTGGCGCGGCTCTCCTTAGACGATGCGCCCGTGAGCTTAAGGAAGGCGATGTCCTCCTTGGCCAGGCGCTTGCCAATGATATCGAGCATGCCCGTAAACTGGCTGAACAGCAAGATGCGATGACCGCCGTCGAGCGCGCCGTGAACGAGCTCCATACACGTATCGAGCTTAGCGCTTCCCGCCTTGTAGTCCGCATAGTGCAGATGCGGGTCGCAGCAAATCTGGCGCAGCTTGGTGAGCTCGGCAAGTACCTTGAGCTTGTCTTTCTTAAACTCCCCCGCCTCGCGGTGCTGCACTTGTTGGGCAATGCGGTCCTGGTTGGCCAGGTAGAGCTTGCGCTGCTCTCCGGTAAGTTGCGCCATCACCGTATCCTCGATCTTCTCGGGCAGGTCGGCCACCACGTCTTCCTTTACGCGACGCAGCACAAACGGCGACACGAGCGCCTGCAGACGAGCGGCGCTGTCACCCTCGGCGTGCTCGACCGGGCTTTCGAAGCGCTTGGCAAACGACTCGCGCGTGCCCAGAAGACCCGGCATCAAAAAGTCGAAGATACTCCAGAGCTCGGACAGGCGGTTTTCGATGGGCGTTCCCGTCAAGGCAAAGCGCACGCCGGCCGGCAGGCGCTTGGCGGCGCGCGCCACCTGGGTGAGCGGGTTTTTAATGTACTGGGCCTCGTCGAGCACCACGCGAGCAAAGTCCTGCTCGATGTATTCGTCGATGTCGCGGCGCATGAGGTCATACGACGTCACGACCACGTTGTGCTCGGCCACGCCAGCGATCTGCACACGGCGTTGAGCCTTGGCGCCCACAATGGCGCACACATCAAGCGAGGGGGCAAAGCGCTCCAACTCGGCAGTCCAGTTGTACACGAGCGACGCGGGGCACACCACAAGCGTGGGCTTGGTATCCCCCGCTTCCACGCGCGCCAGAATGTGCGCGATCATCTGCAGCGTTTTGCCCAAGCCCATATCGTCGGCCAAGATGCCGCCAAGGCCCAAGTGCTCAAGCGAGCCGAGCCACTGATAGCCGTCGACCTGGTAGCCACGCAGCGTAGCCTTGAGCGAGGCGGGCACCGTAAAGTCCATCTTGCCGAGCGTGTCCAGACGCTCGACGGTGCGGCGGAACGCGGCGTCGCGATCGGCCTCGAGCGCCGGCGTGCGCGCGAGCATGCTATCGACAAAAAGGGTACTCGACGCGGGAAGCGACACGCCGTCGAGCAGGTCGACGGCATCGACGCCCAGGTCCTCGGCAAGACCAAACGCGGCACGAGCGCCCTCGTCCAGGCGAACGATGTCGCCGGATGTAAGGCGAGCGAACGTCTGGTGGCGCTTGTAGGAATCGAGGTAGATGGCAAGGTCGGCCGCTGAAAGCCCGCTCGCACCCAGCTCGACGTCGAGCAAGTTGCTCTTGACGGTCGCACGCACCGAAAGCTTGGGCGCAGGACGGACCGAGATCTGGCGCAGGCGGTCGCTGAGCATGACCTCGCCCAGCTCGGACAGGGCAGACAGGCCCTCGGTCAGCAAGTGGAACAGGCGGGCGTCGTCGCGCTCCTCAAACGCCAGGCCGCCCTCGTAGAAATCGAAGTACAGGGCCGCCGTGTCCATAACGCGAAACTCCGCCACCGTATCGCGGGGCGGAACGCCGGGGCGTTGCTCTTCGAAAGGACTGCCCGGAGCACCAAGACTAAAGAGATCTGCCGACCAATCACCGTAGGTCACCGTAATCTTGCAGGTCACAAGACCATCGTCGACGCCAATCGCCATGGCAAAACTCGGCTCGGGCGCCACGGCGTCGAGCGCAGCGGGCGCGGTCAGGTCGGTGTAGTCGCGCAAGATAGGCAGCGCCATGCGGCAGAACTCGCCCACCTGGTCGGCGGCGATATGGACCGGCGTGCGGCAGGGCAACAAGTGCGAAAGGAACGGCGCCGCATGTTGGGCAAACGCCGTGTCGGTACGGCGCGCGCGGCGCGTATCGACCAGATAGGCTGCGTCGCCCGCGACAAAGCAATACGTATCGGCCGGCAGGCGCAAGTCGTAGCTGCCACCCGCCGCCGGTGCAATCTTGGCGGCAAGGAGCGGCGGGCGCTTGGCCGGGACTTCGCCCTCCCCCTGCGGCGACGGCTCGACTGCCACCTCGTAGGCGCGATGCGTCGTCGTCCCCCGCGACCAAGCAGGCTCAAAAGACATGGCCCTGCCGCGCAGCAGGTCCAGCACGGACACGACGGAATACTCGGATACCGGCAACTGACGCTCGGCGACAAAGCCGCTGCGGGCAAAGTCATACGATGCCGGGCGCGAGCTCGTAATATCGCCTAGGTAGGCGACCGTCATTGCGATAAAGTCGAGCAGCTTTGTCGACACGTCATCGAAAGCTTCGGGCACATGGGCAAACGTAAGCTTCTTGCCATAGGAGAACGTACCGCCGCGCACATAGGCATCGGCCATGCCGTCGATATCCTTAACCACGTAGGACACCGAACCGCAGCGAATGCGAAACTCGAGCGCCCAGTTAAAGCGATCGGCAAACAGCGAATTGTAGTACGGCACCAGCGAGGGCTCCAGCACCGCTTTGGGCGCATCGGGGTCAATGGTGCCGGCGAGCTTGCGACGCATGGCCACGAGCTCGTCCATGCGCGCGTCCGAAAGATCGGAAAGCGCCGCCACAAGGCTCGGGCTCGTGGGGACGGGTGCCGGGAAGGGAAAGTTGGGGTTGACCGCAGATGCGGTGGGCGCGGGGCGTGTGGGCTGCTTGGATTGTGCGGGCTCCGCCGTAAACGTACGAACCGGCGTGCGCAGCCCCTCAACAGGCTCAATGCCGCTTGCGTCCAGGTACGCCAACGCCGTGGCGATGGCATGCTTGCACATGCCGGGGTAGCGATAGGCGGCGGGGCAATCGCAGTCGTAGTCGATCACCTCGTGCTCGTCCATGTCGAGTTCCACATGCGTCTTGTACAGGTCGCCGCGCGAGCCGCGCACCGTGCCCTCGACCGTCACGTTTTTGGAGAAGCGCGAGCCGCTGTCCTCAATCGACAGCACGGCGCCGTTGAGCATGAGCGAGCGCCCCTTCATAAAGGTACTGCTGAGCGCCGCCTCCTTACGAAGCGCCTGCACAAACGTCCCCTGCGCCATCACTTCCTCCAATCTCGCGCGGACCAGCAAGGTCGCCCTTAGATCACCGTCACTCTGCCTTGGTTGCCGACGATGGCCTTGGCCTCTGCCAGCAGCGGAATCGAGCGTGCGTTGACCTTGGCCGGCACCTCGGCACGCAGTACGCGCCCGTCCACCTGCTCGATAAAGATCTCCACGCGGTCGCCGCCCGGGTTGGCGGTAAGCACCGTGGCAAGACGCGCCATATTGCCCTGGCTAAAGCGGCTGTTGGGCACCATGACCTCAAACACCTTGGGCTTGTTGTTCTCCTCGTTAAGCTCAAGCGGCACGATCTCCTGCGCGATGATCTGGTCGCCGCGGTCCGAACGCTCGAGCTTGCCCTTAATGCGCACAAACGCATCGGACAGCTGTGCACCGGTCTCGGGATCGACCTCGCCGTACAGGTACCCCTCGGCCTCCTTGTAGGTCTTGGGGAACACCACGACCGTGGCCTCGCCTTCCATGTCCTCGAGCTGCACGATGCCCATGGGGTCACCGTTTTTGGTCACGCGCTTGGACACGCTCGAGACCATGCCGGCCCACCACAGCGCCTTGCCCTCGGGAATCTCCTGGTTGATGGTACCGCCCGTGGGGTTTTGCACCTCGTAGCCGGTGTCGATCTGCGAGAACGAGAAGTCGCGTGCCTTGGCTAGTGCATATTCAAACGGGCGCAGCGGGTGGTCCGAGACATAGATGCCCAGGACCTCCTTCTCCTGGCTCAGCTTAAGGTGACGGTCCCACTCCTGGCCATCCGGATCGGGCACGCTCACCTCAAAGCCCGAACCCTCAACATCGCCGAACATGTCGAAGAACGACGTCTGGCCGCTCGCACGATCCTTTTGGCGCTTCACGGCGGCATCGATGATGTTCTCGGGGTTGTTCTTATCCACAAAGTGCATCATCTGGCGGCGCGGATAACCCGTGGAGTCGAAGGCGCCTGCCTTGATGAGCGATTCGATCACGCGACGGTTGGCCTGGCTCGAGTCCACGCGCTCGACAAAGTCGTGCAGCGTCTTAAACGGGCCGCCCGCCTCGCGCTCGGCGATAATCGCCTGCGCCACGCCGGTGCCCACGCCGCGGATGCCAGCCAAACCAAAGCGCACGCCTTCCTTGGTAGCCGTGAACTCGGTACCGGACTCGTTGACATCTGGCGACAGCACGGGGATGCCGTCGTGACGGCACGCCGAGACGTAGTGAACGATCTTGTCGGTCTTGCCCGTATAGGACGTCAGAACGGCCGCCATGTACTCGTGCGGATAGTGCGCCTTGAGCCACGCCGTCTGCATAACCAGGATGGCGTAGCCGGCGGAGTGCGACTTGTTAAAGGCGTAAGATGCGAACTCGAGAACATCGTCCCAAATCTTCTGGGCGACCTCGCGCGTGTAGTTGTTCTTGATAGCGCCGTTCATCCAGTGGTCGTAGGTGGTCTCGTCCGAGCCATCCTCCCAGTGGAGCACCGTCGACGTGAGCAGCTTGATCTTTTTCTTAGCCACGGGCTTACGGATACGCGAGTCCGATTCGCCCTTGGAGAAGCCGCACATCTCAACGGAGATGAGCATAACCTGCTCCTGGTAGACCATGGTGCCGTAGGTTTCGCCCAGGATGTCGTCCAGGCGGTCGTCGTAGGAGACGGCCGGCTCCTTGCCGTTCATACGGTTGATGTAGGACGAAACCATGCCGGCGCCCAGCGGGCCCGGGCGGTATAGAGCGATCAATGCCACGACGTGCTTGTACTCGGTGGGCTTCATGTTCTTGATCGTGGCCGTCATGCCGGCGGACTCGACCTGGAAGACGCCGGCGGTGTGACCGGAGCCCATGAGCTTAAAGATCTCGGGATCGTCAAAGGGGATCTCTTCCTCTTTGATGTCGATGCCAAAGTTCTTTTTGATGTTTGCCTTGGCCTTGGAGATAACCGTCAGCGTGCGCAGGCCCAAGAAGTCCATCTTGAGCAGGCCCATGTCGGCAACGGTATGGCCCTCGTACTGGGTAATCTCGACGCCGCCCTTGGTGTCGAGCTTGGTGGGCACATGCTCGTTGACGGGGTCGCGGCAGATCAGAACGGCGCACGCGTGCACGCCCTCGCCACGGGTGAGGCCCTCGATCGAGAGCGCCGTGTCGATGATGCGGCGGGCGTCGTCGTCCTTTTTATAGGCCTCGGCAAAGTCGGGGTTAAACAGATCCTCTTTGCCGGGTTGTTTTTCGAGTACCTGCTTGAGCTTGACCTTGGGGTCGCTCGAGACCATCTTGGACAGGCGCTGGCCCATGTAGACGGGGTAGTCCAGAACGCGCGCGGCGTCGTTGATGGCCTGCTTGGCCTTGATGGTCGAGTAGGTGATAACGTGGGTGACCTTCTCGGGGCCGTAGAGCTGGCGAACGTGCTCCACGACCTCGAGGCGCCGCTCATCGTCGAAGTCCATATCGATATCGGGCATCTCGGTACGCTGCGGGGACAGGAACCTCTCGAACATCAGGCCGTTCTCGAGCGGGTCAAACGCGGTGATGTTCATGGCGTAGGCGACGATAGCGCCGGCTGCCGAGCCACGGCCAGGGCCGACGCCGATGCCGTTGTCCTTGGCCCATTGCACGTATTCGGCGACGATCAAAAAGTAGGCGGCAAAGCCCTTGTCGCAGATGACCTTGTATTCGTACTCAAAGCGCTCTTTGATGTTGACGCCACAGATCTCGCGCGTGGCCCAATCGTCACCATAGTGCTGGCGCAGGCCCTTCTCGCACTCGCGGCGGAACTGGCTCTCGTGCGTCTCGCCGGGATCGAGCAACGGGAAGCGCGGCAGGATGATGGAGTCCCAGTCCAGCTCCACATAGCACTTGTCGGCAATCTCGAGCGTGTTGTCGCAGGCCTCGGGGCAATACGGGAACATCGCCCGCATCTCCTCCTCGGTCTTCATGTAAAACTCCGAGCCGGTCATGCGCATGCGGTTGGGGTCGTCGACCTTGGCGTTCATGCCAATGCACATGATGACGTCCTGCACGGGCGCGTCCTCGCGGCGCAGGTAGTGGAAGTCGTTGGTGGCGATGACCTTGACGCCCACTTGCTTGGCAATATCGATGAGCGCGCGGTCCATCTGCTCGTCGGTCAGGCCGTTGTCGGTGGTGATGCCGTGTTCCTGGATCTCGATATAAAAGTCGCCGGGGTCGAAGGTGTCACGGAAGGTCTCGGCCCACTTGATGGCGCCTTCCATGTCACCGCGGTCGATGTACTTGGGAATGATGCCCGCGATGCAGGCGCTGGTGCAGATCATGCCCTTGGCGTGGCGGCGCAGGTTGTCGAGCGTCACGCGCGGCTTGTAGTAAAAGCCCTGCACGGCGGCCTCGGAGACCGTCTGCATCAGGTTGACGTAGCCCTCCTGGTCCTTGGCCAGAAGGATCATGTGGTAGAGCTCGGGCTTATGGTCGCGGGCGAGCGTCTCGTCCGGCGTAAAGTAGACCTCACAGCCAAAGATGGGTTTGATGACCAGGGGCGGCTTGAGCTCGTCGATGTTGCCCTTCTCGTCCCACATGGCCATGTCCTTCACATACTGGGCATGCTCGCGCGGGTTTTCCTCGGGATCGGGCTCCACCAGCTCGTCGCGGCGGTCCTTTTCCAAGAAGGCCTTGTCGTGGCTCCAGGTTTTGTACTCGGGCGTGTTGTGGTTGACGGCGTCGCAGGCCAGCGCCAGGTCGGGCACGCCATACATGTAGCCGTGGTCGGTAATGGCGACGGCGGGCATGCCCAGCTCTACGGCGCGGTTGACCATATCCTGGATACGGGTTGCGCCGTCGAGCATGGAGAAAACAGTGTGATTGTGCAGATGGACAAATGCCATGTAATGAGCTCCGATGCGGGTTCGTGTTCTGACTGAACGATTTTACCCCACGGCACGGACAGCACCCGAACCTAGCCAAACCCACACGGCTCCTCTTGCAGTTGCGGTGAAATAGTTCCTGTTTAGCGGTCTATGGAGCCCAAACAGGAACTATTCCACCGCAAGTTATTGGGGAATGGAGTGCGGGCAGCCCCGGTCGGGCTAAAGATTGTAGGTGACTACTTGGGGCTCGGCGGGTTCGACGAAGATGGTTGGATCCGGCTGCTCCACGCGGACGAACTTGACGGTCACCGTCTTAAAGCCCGCCTTATGCAGAACATCCGAATAGACGCGCGCCTGCAGGGCGTGCTTCTCGAGCAGCTGGTCCGGCGTCTCGTCCGGCGTGCCACCCGTCTTGTAGTCGATGACCAGTGCGCGCGACGGATCGGCCGGGTCGGTGGCCAGTGCATCGATGGCGCCTTCGGCATATGCACCGTAGCGAGCGATGTCCTCGTCCTCGCAGCCCAGTGAGAAGAACGGCACCTCGGCGCGAACGCACGGCCACGCGAGCAGGTCGGCACGAACAGCCGACTTGAGCCAGCGATTCAGGGCGGCATCGAAGCGCCCGCGCTGCTCCGGCGTCAGGCGCCACAGACGCGCCAGCGCATCGGCGCGCGCAGCGGGCAGCGCATCGGCACCCATCTCGATGAGCCACTGGCAGGCGGCGTGGAACGCCGAGCCCAGCGCCATAGGGTTGCCGGCGGGCTCAACAGCGGCCACGTCTGCATCCGTCATCTCGGAACCATCCGACTCCGCATCATCGCCGGACTCGTCCATGGGAACACGCGCCTCGGCGGCACGGTCTTCCGTCTCGGCATGGAGTGCCGCGGCGATTGATGAGTAGCTATACGAGTCACGCATCGGATACGGGCAGATGCCCATGCGCACGCCCACTGCCTGGGGATACACAAGCTCAAACGAATCGGGATTGGGGTCGGCGGGACCGGGCACAGTTGAGTGCGCAGCATTATCGGCGGCATCGGCATCGCCACGAACAAGCCTGCCCTCGACATCCAGCGAAGCGTTGGCCTCAAACGCCTGCTCGCCAAACGTAAAGTCCGCCAGCGAAATGAGCTCGTAGTCGCCCGGTTGGGAGTTGTCGAACACCAGGCGGTCGCTATCGAGCTGCGGCATGTCCAGACTGTCGGTCGGCAGGATGCGGCGCAGCACGTCGTAGGTCAGATCCGTCTCGACATCGAAGGTCGGCGCCGTCACCTTGCCACGGCTCACGCCGGCGTCCATCGCCAAGATCACCAACTCGCCCGCACGCGTCATGGCAACGTAGAGCAAGCGGGCCCGTTCCTCGAGCGAAAGCTGCAGGTCGTCGTTGCGCAGGCGGGCAAATGCCTCGGCGGGAGAGCCCGTCGCGCATACGTCCTCCATAAGCTCTGGCGGCAGCCACAGCGACGTGCCCTTGCCCTTAAACGCGTGTTCAAACTGCTTTTTGACGTCATCGCCCTTCACGAAGGTCCCGTCGGCAAGCTTAACGCCATCGAAGCGCGCCGGCAGCGCCACGACTTGCGCCCCACCGCCGACGCGACCCATCTGTGCCGCACCGGACGATTTGCGCACGCCAAAACACTCGGCAACCGCTACGACCGGATACTCCAGACCCTTGGACGCATGCACGGTCATGATGCGCACCGCGCCGTCGCCCTCCTCGTTGAGGGCGCCCGGGGCCTCCTTGCCCGACAAGAAGCGGTCGAAGGCGAGCGCGATGGAGCGCGGAGAATTGCCGAGCTCGGCCTCTGCCTCGGTCACGGCGTCGAGCGCCTTGAGCACGTTGGCGGCAATGGCCTTGCCCTCGGGGCCGCGCTGCGCCAGACGCACGAACCAGCCGGAGGCATTGACCGCGTCGCGCGCGATGGCGGCGAACGAATCGCGTCCCACGCGACGAAGCGCGTAGCGCAGTACCTCGCGGGCACGCGTCACGAGCGGCAGGTTCTGCAAACCCGGCACATCGGAATCGCTCATGATGCCCACATCGATATTGCGGCGCGACGTCTCGCCCGTCTGCTCGTCGAGCTTGGTCGCCAGCGCCAGGAACTCCTGGGCGCCGAGTGCAAACATTGGCGAGGCCAGCAGTGGCATAAGACCCTGCGCCGTA
The DNA here is from genome assembly GCA_900550595.1 of uncultured Collinsella sp. Classification (GTDB taxonomy): domain Bacteria; phylum Actinomycetota; class Coriobacteriia; order Coriobacteriales; family Coriobacteriaceae; genus Collinsella. The sequence continues at coordinate 98 of URTB01000020.1, read as the reverse complement.
TCGGCCGGATTGGCAAGCGCGCACACCAGGGCACGCACCGTCTGCACCTCGGCTGCCTGGGAAAAGACCGAGCCGCCTGCGATCACGCAGTCGAGCCC
>URTB01000019.1 GCA_900550595.1 uncultured Collinsella sp. | reverse complement strand
ACGCCGTCTCGAGCAGGCTCTTGCGGCGGGTCGCCTCGCGCGCCTTGCGGGCGGCGTTGCGGGCCTTGCATGCCTGCTGGGCCTTCTTGACGATCTCGCGGGCGGGCTTGGGGTGCTCCTCCAGATAATCGGTCAGTCCATCGGTCACGATCTTGAGCGTGAGCGCGCGCATGTAGGAGCTGCCAAGCTTGGCCTTGGTCTGACCCTCAAACTGCGGATCGGGCAGCTTGACCGAGATGACGGCCGAAAGGCCCTCGCGCACGTCGTCACCGCTCAGGTTGGCGTCCTTCTCCTTGAGCAGGTTCTGCTTGCGGGCGTAATCGTTAATCACGCGGGTGAGGGCGGTGCGGAAGCCCTCGAGATGCATGCCGCCCTCGGGGGTGTAGATGTCGTTGGCAAACGACATGACGTTCTCGCCATAGCCGGCATTCCACTGCAGGGACACCTCGACCTCGCCCATCTTGGTCACGGGCGCATCCGGATCCGATTTACCCTCGATATAGATGGGCTCCTTAAAGGCCTCGGGGACGTCTTTGCCGTCGTTGAGGAACTTAACGAAGTCGATGATGCCGCCCTCGTAGCAGAACTCCTCCACGTGGGGAGTCGCCTCGCGCTCGTCGGTCAGCACAATCTTTAGATTCTTATTGAGGAACGCCGTCTCCTGCAGACGGTTGTGCAGCGTATCGAAATCGTAGACACAGGTCTCGAAGATCTCGTCGTCGGGCCAGAAGTTGACGGTGGTACCCGTCAAATCCGAGGTGCCCACGACCTCCATCTTCTTGACGGTCTTGCCGCGCGAGAACTCCATCTCGTAGACGTTGCCGTCACGGCGCACTTGCACGACCACGCGCTTGGACAGCGCGTTGACGACGGAGATGCCCACGCCGTGCAGGCCGCCCGAGACCTTGTAGGCCGAGTTATCGAACTTGCCGCCGGCGTGCAGGATCGTCATAACGACCTCGAGCGTCGGGATCTTCTTGATGGGATGCTCGTCGACGGGGATGCCCCGCCCGTTGTCGACGACCGTGATGGAGTTGTCGGCGTGGACCGTCACGTGAATCTCGGTGCAGAAACCGGCCATGGCCTCGTCAACGGAGTTGTCAACGATCTCCCACACCAGGTGATGCAGGCCGCTGGCGCTCGTCGAGCCGATATACATGCCCGGGCGCTTACGAACGGCCTCGAGACCTTCGAGAATCTTAATCTCGCCGCCATCGTAATCGTTTTCGTTTGCCACACGTCCTCCTTCAGCTAAGAAAATGTGTACAGCCTTACTAGTTTATCGTAAAAAAATACCCTCGGGAGCGAGGGTATTTGGCTCTACAAGGCCACCAGATGCGATTTAAGGCTCTTTCTCGCTTTGCACGCCCTTGGCCCACTCGGCACTGGCTCTCATGGCATTCTCGAGGGCCTCGCGCAGTTTTTGGTCTTCGATGGGCACCACTTGGCGCTCGATCTCGCCGCGTTCGGCTTCGCTTAGATCGGCGTGCGGAACCGGCGGTCGCTCGGTCACGGCCGGGCGCAGGCGCTCCTTGGCAGCCGGCGGCGTGTGACCGGGCGCGGTCGTTTTGAACACCAGGCCGTCCACATGCGCGCCGGCCCGCTCTATGCGCGCCCGGATGATCTCGCGCAGCAGCGTCATCTCCTGCGTCCACGAGGGCGAATCGAGATACACCAGCAGCTCATTGGACTCGGGCAGGTAGCGCAGGCCCGTCACGTGGCGTCCCTCGCGCGTGCCCGAGCACACCGCATTCCAGGCACGATAGACCGCGCGCGACTCCTCGGCAGCCTCCATTTGCGCGCGGCGCTCAGGTGTCGCGGCCGCCAGGATGCGCTGACGCTCGGCATCCAAAAAGCCGCCAAAGGCAACCGTTCCGTTCTCGCGCTCGTAATTAGCACGCCTCACCCATGCTCACCACCTTGGCTCGTTCAAGCAGGTCATCAGTAAAGTACCCCAAGTTGGTGGTGGTTATGACCGTCTGGATATCATCACCGATCAGCTGCAGAAAAGCGCCCCGGCGCCCGGCATCGAGCTCGCTCATCACGTCGTCCAACAGCAGCAGCGGCGCTGTGCCCAGGATGTCACGGGCGACGGTCACCTCGGCCACCTTCCAAGCCAGCACCAGCGTACGCTGCTGCCCTTGGCTGGCAAACGAACGGGCAGATCGACCCGCAACGGTAAACTCAATCTCGTCGCGATGCGGACCCACAAGCGTCACGCCGCGGCGCATCTCCTCATCGGCACGCTCATCGAGGGCCGCGAGCATATGCTCGTACGCCCAGCCCTTAAGTTCCTCGCGCCCCTCGGTTTGAGGCAAATCCCCCAGTGTGGACACATAGGACACGCCTGCGTCCTCACCGGACGCCACCTGCCCATACGCGGCGCGCACATGGCCCGCCAGCCGGTCGAGCAGGGCCAAACGATGTACGAGCAGGGCTGACCCGGCGCGGGCGATGGAGTCATTCCATGCGCCGAGCATCTCGCGGCAGCACCAGGACTCCTTGAGCAGGGCGTTGCGCTGCGTCACGCAACGCCCGTAGGTGCTCGCCAGGTCGGCGTAACGGGCGCTCAGTTGCACGCCAAAGTCATCGAGGGCGGCGCGACGCACACTGGCACCGCGTTTGACCATATCCAGATGATCGGGGCAAAAAAGCACGCTCGGCAAAACCCCGCGCACGCCGGCGGCCGAGCATCTCTTGCCGTTACGGCTAAACGAGCGCTTGCCGTTCTCAACGTCCAGCCCCATATCGAGCACGCGGCCATCGCCCTCGAGTCTCAACTCGAGCCTGCACGAGCCCGTGCCGTCGTGCACGAGCTCGCCAGCGGTGGGATGCCTAAACGAGGCGCCGCTCGTCAAAAGCTGCAGCGCCTCTATAAGGTTGGTCTTTCCCGCCGCGTTGGGCCCCGCAAGCACCGTCACGCCTTCGTCCAGGTCAAGACGGTAGCTATCGAAACTGCGGTAGCGCGCGACGGAAAGGTTGCGGGCAAACATGGTCATGACGCAGCGCTAGATGCGAACCGGCATGACCAGGTACAGGTAGTTGATCTTGTCGTAGGACTTAAAGATACCCGCCTGTGAGTAGCTCTTGAGCTCCAGCGTGATCTCCTTCTCCTTGGACAGGGCATTGAGGCAGCCAAAGATGTAGTGGTAGTTAAAGGCGATGGTGCCCGACTCGCCCTCGGCCTCGACATCGATCGTCTCCTGCGCCAGATCCTGGTCATTGGAGATGGAGGACAGGCCCATCTGACCGTTCTCGACATCAATCTCGAACTTGACGGCGGGGTTCGCGCTCGCGATGACCGCCACGCGCTTGAGGGCGGCATTAAAAGCCGCCACGTCGATCTTGACGCTCGTCACGCACGAATCGGGGATGAGCTGCTTGTAGTTGGGGTACACGCCCTCGATACGACGCGACACGTAGGTGGTGTTGCCGGCCTCGAAGACGACTTGGGTGTCGGTAGCCCCGATCATGATGGTCGCCTGGCTGGCCATGATGTTCAGCGCGTCGTTAAAGGCGTCAGCCGGAACGTTGAGTTCAAAGGAACCCTCGAGGGTCGAGGTCTCGACCTGCGTATCGCACACGGCCAAACGGAAGGAATCGGTCGCCACCAGGCGAACGGTGTTGTTCTCGACCTTCATGTGCACGCCGCCCAGGATGGGGCGGGCCTTGTCGGTCGAGGTGACGCGCCACACGCGGCCGACCATCTCGGACAAGATATCGGTCGGCAGCTCCACGGCACTCTCGATGGCATAGGCCGGAAACTCGGGGAAGTCATTAGCATCAAGCGTGTTCAGGCGGAACGAGCTCTTCTCGCAACCAATCAGCACCTGGCGCTCGGACAGCTCAAAGGTGACCGGGGCATCGGGGAGGGTCTTGGTGATATTGGAGAGCATCTTACAGGGGATAACCATCTCGCCCTCTTCTTCGACATGCGCCGCGATGCGATGACGGATCGAGATGGTGTAGTTAGAGGTCTGGAATTCCAAGATGCCGTCTTGCGCCTTGACGAGCACGCCCGACAGGATGGGAAGGGTGGATGCCGAAGCGACACCCTTCATAACGACGCCGATGGCTTGTGTGAGCGAGCTCTGGCTGACGGTGAACTTCATCTTTTAATACCTTTCTATAGATATAAATATCTTAATAATAGTAATAGCACTGACGAAACTGTTGATTACTCACAAAAGCGCTGGTCAACCCCAAAAAGAGAATCGACAGCAACCTGTGCGCAACCGACTGTGTTTTCCACGTTCAAAACCTGCGGAAAACTTTTCGTCGCCTTGGGGTGAGTTTTAGACATGTTATGCCCAGCGTTTCGACAAGTTTTCAACAGGTGTCTCTATTTCCCTACGAGCGCAGTGTAATTTTATCTCGCAGCGATTTGAGATCCTCGGTTATGGTGCGGTCTTCCTGAATCATCTTCTGAACCTTTTTATAGCTCGTACTGACGGTTGAGTGGTTGCGGTTGCCAAACTCCGCGCCCACCGCCGTAGTCGTCATCTCGCACATCTCGATGGCCAGATATATGGCGATATGGCGGGCTTTGGCTATGTTGGCGTTGCGGCGCGGGCCGATGAGCTCCTCGTGCGTCACGCCGTACTGCTCTTCGATGACAGACTGGACCGTCTGCACGTTGATCTTCTTGGCCGACGTATCGAAGTATTGGCTTGCGATGGCGTCGATGTCGTCGAAGCTGAGCTCGCTGCCCTCGCGCTCGCGGTCTCCTGCCTCGCCGGCACAGCGTTCGCAGAAGCTCTCGAGTTCGCGAATGTTGGTTCCCGACACCTCCGCCATGTGCTTAAAGTGCTCGTCGGTCAGATGTCCGGCATCGCCGCCATAGGCCGCCAACAGTGAGTCGTCACCCGCCTCGGGTACGGCGGCTATCGTGTTCTCGTAGTAGCGCTGCAAGATCTTGTATTTCATCTCGTAGCTGGGCTCTGCCACCAAACAGAGCATGCCGGCGTTAAAGCGGCTGGTCAGGCGCTCGTCCATGCTCAGATCTTTGGGAGCGCGGTCGGCTGCGATGACGACTTTTTTGTTGTTGCGGATAAACTCGTCCATGAGCTGGAAAAAGTAGTCCACGCTCGCGCGCTTGCCGATGATGTTTTGGATGTCGTCGATAATGAGCACGTCCACACCGTGGTATGCCTGCATGATGGGGGCGTTACTCTTCTTTTGGCGGTCGAACTCCGTCATCAGGTCATCGAGGTATGCCTGCGAGTTGGCATACTTCACCTTGATCTCGGGCGACTTTTCGGCGAGCTCGTTTTTGATGGCGAGCAGCAGATGGGTCTTGCCCAGCCCCGATTTGCCATAGATGAACAGGGACGTGCATGTGCCGCGTTCGTCCGCGAGTGCGGCAAACTTGAGGGCCGAGCGATAGGCATGGCTGTTTTCGGGGCCGTAGACAAAGTTTTCGAAGGTGAATTTCGAGTTGGCCGCGAGCGGCGCGCCATCGGTGTTCTGCTCGGCCGGCGCTGCAGCTGCGGGGACGCTCATGGGCGATGTGGAGGCTGGTTTTGCACTCTTTGCAGGCGCCCCGCCTTTCATCTGGTTCATCATGCGGCGGAAATCGTCGGCCGAAAGCGTGTTTTTGATTGCGATGCCTGAGTCCTCGCCCGGCGTTGCGTCGTGCGCGATGGGCATGTGTGTGGCAGCGGGCATGGGGGCTGCCGGCGTCGAGACGGCGGACATGGTTTCACGGGAAACATCGCCGATTTGATGCTCGGGAGCCGACACTGTGGCGGTAGCGGCCGCCGAGTGGACGGCGGGTGCCGCAGACGCGGCGTTATCTGCTGCGCCGCCCTGCGGTGCCACGATGTTGAGCGCAATCGGGGCAAAGGCGATCTCTTCCAGGTATGACTCGATGGTCGGCTGATGCTTTTTAAGCTGAGCGATGGCAAATCGTGAGGGGGCCTCAATCGTCAAGGTGTCCTCGGTCAGGCTCACGGCGCGCGATTGCCCCAACATGTTGATGAGGCGCGCATCTTGGCCGTCGCGCTGGCAAAAGGCGATGGCATCTCCCAGGATGATGCTTGCTTCCTCGTCCAATGTCTCTCCCGTTCCTTAAGCCTGGGCCCGCACGCGAGCGCTTCCAATTTCGGTCAGATGGTATTTCTGCCCATGTTTGACCACCAAGCCCGCCTGTGCCAAATCGTTGAGCGTGCGCGACCAGGTGGGTGCGGAGTTTCCAAACGCCCGCGCCAAGTCCGTTGCGCCGCACTCTTGGTTTTGGGCCAGATACCCTAATGCGGCGTTGCCGCGTTCGCTTACAAACACGTCCGACTGCGGTTGTGCGTATTGATTCGCCGCATTAGGATACATCATTTGAGCTGCTGGTTGTTGAGAACTCTGCATGGGCGGCAACTGCTGTTGAAAACTTTGCGGCCACTGTTGGTAAGGCTGCAGCGGCATCTGCTGGACCCAAGGGTTAAATTGCCCCTGCGGTATCTGCTGATACGGCTGCTGGTACGGCTGAGGATACTGCTGTGGATACGGCTGGGCATATCCCTGCTGCGGCATATATTGGGGAGGATACCCTTGCGGGTACGGTTGGTAGCCCACTTGCGCGACGTTTGGCATGGCCGCCGTCTGCTGTACGGCGCCTGCGTCCGGATCTGCCGAGCTTATGGTCTTCGGCGTATCTTGCGCTGCGTTGCCCAGCGGTGCCTGGGGGTCTTGCATGGGAAAAGCTCCAGGCTGCTGCATGTGCGCCATGGGTTGCTGCATCTGCTGTGCCGCCATAGGCTGCTGTACAAATGCGCTAGATAGGGGATATGCTGGTTGCTCCGTCTCGGGGCGCACGGCGGCGCCCCGCCCTCCGGCGCGCTCGATTTCCTGCACGCGCTTGGGGTTCAGGCTTACCGTGACCACGGTGCCGTTGCCCATGTTGTCCTCGATGGACACGGCGCCGCCGGCGTTTTCAAGGTACTCCTGCACCATGGGAAACCCGGCTCCAGTTCCGCGGATGTATCGCTTCATATTGCTGTTTGCGCTGGTCACGCCAAAGTCGAAGGCGCGTTCTTTGTCTTCGATCCCCGGCCCCTGGTCTGCGAATCGAATGGTATCGCCGCCGTCCAGGATCGAGATGATAGGCTCTGCAAAGTGGGCGTGGATAAAGTTTTCGACAATCTCGCGGATAACCATGAGCGAGATGTGCCCGCCCTGCTCTTTCATGCACTGGTAGACGGTGTTGGTTGTCTCTTCCAGGTAAGTGCGCACGTCCTTAGGTTCGATGACGATGACGCGCGGCGTCGACAACATGTCGTCATAGACCGCGATGCGTGCGGCATACATGGCAGCCTGCGTTTTCGCAGCGGCCTGCTCTTCCTCGCCACGCTTTTCGCGCACGCCGGTGATGTGCTCGTTGTCGGGTGCCGGGTCTCCGGAATCGACCATGGTGTAAAAGTCGTCAGACATGCCGCTCGCAATCTTTCAAAAGGTTTCGAACAAATAGTAGCTCACCGTGCAATGTTTCTCATCTTTCGACAACTTTTCAAAACCTGTTGAAAACTTTGGAAAACGGGCGAAAAGTTCTCAACATTGCCAACATGACCTGTTGAAAACTCGATGAAATATCATGAAAAGTTGCCATGTGTCGCAAATTTCGGTTGAGCTTATGACGGAACCGTGTGAACTACGCAACCTTTTACCTTTGATTTCTTGACATTTGAACATTGATTTCCCTACAATCTTCAAGCTCACGTGTCTATATCTGCGTCCGCGCTCCCGCGGACACTCGAAATGCAGCAGGAGGAACTTAAGATGAAGCGTACGTATCAGCCTAATAAGCGTAAGCGTGCCAAGACCCATGGCTTCCGTGCCCGTATGGCCACCAAGGGTGGTCGTGCCGTGCTCGCCCGTCGCCGCGCCAAGGGCCGCAAGCGTCTCACTGTCTAGCAGCGATACACACATCTCGCATGAAGACTATTAAGTCTCGGCAAGATTTCGAGCATGTGTTCAGTCAGGGGCGTCGTTTCAATCACCCTCTGATTCGAATGACCATATGTGAATCGGTTGGCGAAGGCGACTCCGGAAGGGTCGCCTTCGTTGGTGCTAAACGGCTCGGTTGTGCAGTCGTGCGCAACCGTTCTAAGCGTGTGATGCGCGAGGCCGCCCGCAGCTGCGGATTTCCCGTTGCGGGTTATGACATCATCTTGTTCGCGACTCCCAAGACGAGGATCTCCTCGCCTCAGGAGATGGACAAGGCATTGCGTTCGCTTATGAAACGCGCCGGCGTTGCCGGGGAGGAGCGATGAGCAATCACGTTTTGCGACGTGTTGCCATCGCTCCTATTCGCATATATCAACAGGTTATTTCGCCCTTATTACCTGACGCCTGCATTTACTACCCAACGTGCTCGCAATATGCCGTTCAGGCGATTGAGAAGTACGGTGTTTTGAGAGGCTGCTGGCTTGCCGTGAGGCGCATCGCTCGCTGCAATCCCCTGCACGTCGGCGGTTATGACCCTGTGCCCTAGCGGGCACTCGCTATCGGAGGAAAACTTACATGTGGGATTGGATCGTTAACATCCTTTTCGAGCTGCTCAAGCTCATCCAGACCTTTGCGGTCGACTGGGGCCTGTCCATCATCATCCTGGTGGTCATCATCCGTCTGCTGCTGACGCCGCTTATGCTCAAGTCGACCAAGTCGACGGCTCGCATGCAGGTGCTGCAGCCTAAGATGCTCGAGATCCAGGAGCGCTATGCCGACGATCCCCAGCGCCAGGCCGAGGAGATGCAGAAGTTCTACAGCGAGAACAAGTTCAACCCCATGGCTGGTTGTCTGCCGCTGTTGATCCAGATGCCCGTCCTGTTCGCCCTGTTTACGCTGCTGCGCAACCTGCCGGACTACTTTAGCGACGGCACGTTCTCGTTCTTCAACATCCTGCCTGACCTTACCACCACGCCGAGCGCTTCTTTTGCCGATGGCTTTATGGTTGCGCTGCCTGCGCTGGTTTGCCTGATTCTGTTTGCCGTTCTCACCTTGATTCCGCAGCTTTATATGTCGCGCAATCAGACTGGTCAGCAGGCCCAGAGCATGCGCATGATGGCCGTTGTCATGACCGTCATGATGCTTTGGATGGGTTGGAGCCTGCCCGTCGGCGTTTTGCTGTACTACGACGTGTCTTCCGCCTGGCAGGTTGTCCAGCAGATCTTCGTGACGCAGAAGGTTATCGATAAGGCCAAGGCCGATGAGGAAGAGCGTCTTAAGAACGCCCCGCTGCAGGTCGAGGTTACTCGTCGCGAGAAGAAGCCGCGCCCGCACAAGAAGAAGTAGTGGGATAGTATTCTTATTTAGGTACCTAACTTTTGGAGTTCGTTATGTCTGAAGAGATCGTCGAGGATATGCTTGAGGAGGTTGCCCCGCGGGTCGCGGGCGATTATCCCGAGATTGCACAGCGTTACAAGGCTGGTGAAGAGCTGACCGATGAGGAGCTCGACACCATTGCCGATGTGGCTATTTCCATTCTGCGTTCCATCCTTTCGCACTTCGATGCGGCGAACTCACCCATCGATGAGTATGAGGGTGACGAGGGCGAGTTGATCCTGGACGTAACTGCTCCTGATCTTGCTGTTCTCATTGGCCGTCATGGACGTACCCTCGATGCTCTTCAAGTTATGTTCTCCCTGTTGGTGAGTCGCAAGCTTGGCTTTAGGTATCCGGTCGTCGTCGACGTCGAAGGTTATAAGAGCCGTCGACAGGACAAGGTTGCTTCTATGGCCCAGTCCGCTGCCGAGCGCGCTATTCGCACTCATAAAAGTGTTTCCTTGCCGCCTATGAATGCCTACGAACGTCGACTGGTTCATATTGCCCTTCGTGGTAACGATGCTGTCGACACGCACTCTGAGGGCTCTGACCCCGATCGCCATGTTGTGATTGTTGCTCGATAATCTTCTCGAGTCTATGCTAAGGGGACGTGGTTTCCACGTCCCCTTTTTTTGTCAAAAGTTCTCGATACACTGATTTTTGTCAGAAAGGAGTCGTCTTGTTTGTTTTAACTGATGAGCAGGCAAGCCAAATGCTGGGCCGTCTTATTTCGTATCGCAAAGACTATTCTTTGAAGGTCTCCGACGAGAGCCTTCGTGTCTGTATCAAGCATCTTGATCTTGTTCTGGAGGCCAATAAAACTACCAATCTAACGCGCATCCTGAATGTTGATGATGCAGCCGTCCTTCATATTCTGGACTCACTTGTTTTGCTGCCCTATATTGATAAAGCTCCTGAAGGTGCTTTGCTTGATATGGGTACCGGTGCTGGATTCCCGGGTATTCCGTTGACTATTGCAAGTGGACGAAAGGCTATCTATATCGATTCTGTTGGCAAGAAAGTTGATGCAGTTAATTCCTTTGTTAAGAAGCTTGGTCTTAAGCATGCTCATGCTGTTCACGATCGTCTTGAAGAATATGCTCGATCCCATATGAAACAATTTGCTGTTGTTACCGCCCGCGCACTTGCACCATTACCGGTTCTCGTTGAGTATGCTTCTCCTTTTCTAAAAGATGGTGGCCTCTTTGTCATTACGAAGGGGAATCCATCTGATGAAGAACTTCAATCTGGACATGCCGCTGCAAAGATATGCGGCTTTACCACGCTTATGACGGATAATCTTGATTTGCCGGATAGTCTGGGTCACCGTGAATTTATAATCCTTAAAAAGACTCGTCAGGCATCTGTTTCCCTTCCGCGTGCTAATGGCATGGCAAAAAAGAATCCGCTTGCCTAGATGTTTCACGTGAAACATAATGGATAGTGTCGATTGCAATGTTTCACGTGAAACATTGCAATCGGTGTCGAATCGGATTGTTTCACGTGAAACATCCTCCATTCAACAGCTTTAAATACACCAGGAGGGACCGTGGGATTTCGCGACGTTAAGCGTTCTAAGAGCGCAAAAGACACGCGTATCATCGCTATCATCAACCAAAAAGGCGGCGTAGGTAAGTCCACCACAGCTGTAAATCTTGCAGCGGCGTTGGGTGAACTGGGCCGAAAGACGTTAATTGTCGATTTTGACCCACAGGGTAATAGTACGAGTGGTTTTGGAATCGAAAAAGAAGAGCTCGATCACTGCATCTATGATGCATTGTTGAACGATGTTCCGGCAGAATCGCTCGTTCTTGATACAAATTGCAATAAGGTTTTTGTAATTCCGGCTACTATCCAGCTTGCAGGTGCGGAAATCGAACTTGTCAGTGCGATTGCCCGTGAAACTCGCTTGAAGGATCTACTTGAGCCTGTTCAGGATGAGTTTGATTTTATATTTATCGACTGTCCGCCATCGCTTGGTTTGCTAACCATTAATGCGTTAACAGCTGCGGATAGTGTTTTGATTCCTATTCAGTGCGAATATTACGCACTCGAAGGTGTCACAAAGCTGCTTGAATCGATGAAGATGGTTAAAACACGCCTAAATAAGAGCCTTGATACTTATGGCGTACTTATGACTATGTACGATTCGCGCACATCGCTTTCGAACCAGGTTGTGGAAGAGGTTCAATCGTATTTTGGTGACAAGGCATTCAAGACCTTGATTCCACGTACAGTTAAAATTTCAGAAGCACCCTCGTTCGGTGAGCCTGTAATTACATATGCGCCACAGAATAAGGGCGCAAAGGCGTATATGAACCTTGCTAAAGAGGTGATTAAGCGTGCCTAGCCCTAAGAAGCGTGGCGGCTTGGGTCGTGGACTCAATGCGCTGGTCTCAGAAGCTGAATATGAGACTGGTGGATCTGCAGCGTCAGCATCAAATGCTGCTTCGGAAACTAAGCTTCCAATCGAAGACATCGTTCCGAACCCAAATCAGCCACGAATTCATTTCAATGAGACCGAGCTTCGAGAGTTGAGTGAGTCAATTCAGGAGCATGGCGTTCTTCAGCCGCTTCTTGTGCGCAAGCATGGTAATGGCTATGAGATTATCGCGGGTGAGCGCCGTTATCAGGCTTCGAAACTTGCGGGTCTTGAGGAGCTCCCTGTCATAATTAAAGATGTTGATGATGAGCAGATGCTTGCACTCGCGCTGATTGAAAACCTTCAGCGTTCTGACCTTAACCCTGTCGAAGAGGCTAAGGGATATCGACAGCTCATCGATGCGAGTGGTATGACTCAGGAAGCCTTGTCAAAGGCTGTCAGCAAGTCTCGCTCTGCAATTACCAATTCGTTGCGTTTACTTGATCTTCCAGAGGTAGTTCAGCAGATGATCTTCGAAGGCAAGCTGACTGCTGGTCATGCTCGTGCAATTCTTGCGGTTCCGTATGAGGATGCACGCATTAAGCTTGCTGAGAAGGTTGTTGCAGAGGGATTGTCTGTCCGTGCGACAGAAAATCTTGCTCCATTGTTTTCTGCCGGAGAGACGCCCAAAGCGCCTCGCCCCGCAACACCTCAGTCTTTTAAAAAAGCTGCACGCGTTCTGCGTCAGGTGTTTAACACAAACGTTCGCGTAAAGAGCTCGCGCGGTAAGAATAAGATCGAGATTGAGTTTAAGGATGAGGAAGAGCTGTCTCGTATTCTTGGCGAGATGATTCAATTTGACAAGGGAGATCAGGATGAAGAATAAAGTTCTGACTGCTCTTGCCTTGGCTGCAACGGTTGCGGTTGGTGCATTTGCGGGATTTAAGGTCGCAACAGATGATGAATTGCGTGGTCGTCTGCTTCGCGGAGCGCAGGATATCGTCGATACGTCCAAAAAGAAAATGGATGTTATGACTGAGGATGTCGCTATGCGTACAGCTCAGGTAACTAAGAATCCCAAGATTAATCAAGATTGGGTTAATCATCAATGGGAAAATGTAGGCTTTTAGGTACCTAACAATTACTAGCCTTTTTTGAAGGGGTCCTTGTCTGAACGCCAGAACAAGGACCCCTTATTTCTTGCGGAAAAGTTGTTGATCATCGCGCGATACAGATTAGCGATAGATATGAAACAGCCCCGGTTGCAATTAAACAACCGGGGCTGTTCGATGTTTCACATGAAACGTTTAGGTTGGTCTCCCCTACGCGTTCTTCTGAACCTTGAAGCGCTGTTTGAGTTGCCCGCAAGCAGCGTCGATATCGTTGCCACGAGAGTTACGGATCGTGGTCTCAATGCCACGTGACTCAAGACGACGCTGGAGGTCTTCCACCTTATGGATCGGCGACGGCTTGAGAGGGCTGCCCTCGATATCGTTGAGCTGAATCAGGTTGACGTGGCACAGTGTGCCTTCGCAGAAGTCGCAGAGCGCCTGCATCTCGGGGTTTGTGTCATTGACGCCTTCGATCATGGCGTACTCATAAGTTGGGCGGCGGCCCGTCTTTTCGGTGTAGAGCTGCAGTGCCTCATGAAGGCGCAGAAGCGTGTACTTCTTGACGCCAGGCATAATCTTGTTGCGCGTGGACTGGATGGCGGAGTGCAACGACACAGCGAGCGTAAACTGCTCGGGAATGTCGGCAAACTTGCGAATGCCAGGAATAACACCGCTGGATGAGACAGTAAGGTGACGGGCTCCAATACCGATACCGTCGGGATCGTTAAGGATGCGCAATGCCTTGAGAACCTCGTCGTAGTTGGCAAACGGCTCGCCCTGGCCCATGAAGACGACGCTCGTGACACGCTCGCCAAAGTCGTTGGATACATGAAGTACTTGGTCGACGATCTCTTGAGCGGTCAGAGAGCGCTTGAGGCCGTTAAGGCCGGTAGCACAAAAAGCGCAGCCCATGCCGCAGCCTGCCTGGGTGGAAACGCAGACAGACAGCTTGTTGCGACGAGGCATGCCGACGGTCTCGACGGAGATGCCGTCGTGGTACTCGAGTAGGTATTTACGAGAGCCATCCTTAGACACCTGTTTGGTGAGCTCGGTCGGCGTGTCGAAGGCAAATGCCTCCTTCAGCTGCTCGCGGAAGGCCTTGGGAAGGTTGGTCATGTCATCAAACGAACAAACGTTCTTCTCAAAAACCCATTCGATGAGCTGCTTTGCGCGAAAAGCGGGTTGGCCAAGTTCGGCGACAAGTTCGCGAATATCGTTTTGGCTCAAGTCGCGAATGTCCTGAGATTTAGTCCTGGGAT
>URTB01000018.1 GCA_900550595.1 uncultured Collinsella sp. | reverse complement strand
TGGCGGCCAAGCTCAATGGCTTTGACGCCGTCGTGGTGGCTGCCGGCGCTCGTGCACCCCGCGGTCTTTCGGCTGCGAATGTGGATGCCCCGGGCGTGGTGTATGCCGTGGACTATCTGACGGCTTCGACCGTCTCGGTGCTCGATGGCGGTGAGCCTGCGGTGAACGCGCGCGGGCTGGACGTTGTGGTCATTGGCGGCGGCGATACCGGCAACGACTGCGTGGGTACCGCGGTGCGCCAGGGTGCGCGCAGCGTGCGTCAGTTTGAGTTCTTGCCGGCCGCGCCCGATAAGCGTGCGGCGAGCAACCCTTGGCCGCAGTGGCCCAACGTTAAGAAGACCGACTACGGTCAGCAGGAGGCTATCGCTGCCATGGGCGGTGAGATGCGTGCCTGGGGCGTGGATACGCTCGAGGTGCTGCTGGACAAGAAGGGCGCGGCAGCGGGCCTGCGCGTGGTCGACCTGGATTGGTCGGCCGGCAAGCCCGAACGCATTGCGGGCTCCGAGCGTGAAGTGCCGGCGCAGCTGGTGCTCATCGCCTGCGGCTTTACGGGCCCGGAGCACAGCGTGTTCGATGCAGTGGGCGTGCCTGTTGCCACCGCTGGTCGTTCGCTGCCTGTGATGGCTGCCGAGGGCTCGCACCTCGCGGCTCGCGTGGATGGCGTCGCCGCGGATGCCGCGCCGGTGTATGTTGCCGGCGACGCCCGCAACGGCAGCTCGCTCGTGGTAAGCGCCATGGCGGACTCCCTGGCCTGCGCTGCCGAGGTTGCCGAGGCCTTGGGACTGTAAGGTAGTCATTCAAGCGCGTCCCCAACGACTAGTCATTGGGGACGCGCTTTTTTGTCTAGTCGTCGGGGACACTCTTAACGTCTGACTGCTCATTTGCTGACGTGCGGGCTCGCGGCGCCTTGCTGTTTTCGTGATGGCTGCGGCTGGCAAGCTCAAAATCTCTGTTTATTTGCCTATGTTTAACTGGGGTTTTGTTTCGGTATAACGTATCGGTCAAGCGTTCCGTCAAGTATTCGGTCAGCATCTGGTTTGCAGCCCGATGCCCATTTCGCCCGTGCTGGCGGCGATCACCGGCCCTCCTCGTAAGCTCAAATTGAGGTTCATCAGTTTGAGGAGGATGCCATGGCTGATCATGTTTTGGACCTGGGACGTCTGGCCGAGGCTGTCGGTAACGATATTGCTGGCATGGCCCAGTTTTGGATGCTGCGCAAGTTTCAGTTTTTGGAGTCGGCGCGCACACAGTTCGAAGTGATAGTCGATCCATGGCTCAGCTATTGCGAGGAGCCCTCGCAAAATGAAATCACGGCCTACAACATGGCGTTTACCGATTGGCTGCTGTTTGAGCGCCCCTATTACCATGGCAAGACGCTGTTGGAGCTGTATGTTGACGAGCCGCCGGCGTCGCTTTCGCCTGCTTCGCTCAGGCGGCTCGAGCAGGTGCGCGACACGCAGTATTTCTCGCGCTTTGGCATTTTGGACAAGGATCCTGCGACTGGTATGGTCGCGCTGCGCGACACGCGCACCAATCGTCGTTTTGATGTTTACGACCCACATATCGTGCAAAAAGAGCACTGGCGCGATGGTGCGATTGCGGTGCGTATTGCGTGTGTCGACGATGTCTGGCTGACGGCGGGGCAGCTCTACCTCTACGACATAGCGCGCCTGAGCGATACGGCGGTCGACGGGCCTGGCGCCGTCCATCCGGAAGACTTGGAAGACGGCTTCGATACCTCGTGTATCAGCTTCTTTCTGAGGCTGGTCCGCGACATCATGGGTGCCCAGGGGCGGTATGTGAAGTCGCTCAATATCTACGAACAGGAATGGGAGTAGGGGATGGGCAGCTGTCGCCTGCCTTGCCTTCCGCCTTTATATCTCGATCAGTAACGTCTAGAGACCATTTGGACCCGTAGTTGTTACAGATCGAGATGAACAATGCAGACTCGACTGAATGTCTCGATCTGTAACAACAAGGGGCCGTTTGGCCATCTAACTGTTACAGATCAAGACGGAAGGTTGGCGCCTGCCGAAAGATCTCGATCTGTAACAACTAGAGGCTCAAAGACTGTCTTCCTGTTACAGATCAAGACATTTGTCAGCGGCGGCAACAGCGGCGATGGCCCATTTCTCCGATGTGGTGGTGATGGAAGTGTCTAATACCGTTCTCAAACACAAGCATGCAACACGTAACACCTTGGCGCGGAATAGGATGCTTGCCAGGCTCACGGAGGCGGCTGAACAAGGCGTGCTGCTTGTGACGCACGACAATGCCGAGCTCATGTGGCTGCGGCGCCATGTGGGTGCAGACGATATTGCGGAGCCCGAATCGCACCTATTCTGTTTTCAGCATGAATGGGATGCATTGACGCCGCCGGAGCGGGCGCGGTTGACCATCAAGGGGCTTGCCGAGTTTCACCCCGATTGGGCGTTTTGGGGATATGACGCCGCGCTGATATGGGGTCTGGAGGTGCCGAATGATCTGCTTGGGCCGCGTTGCTTGGTCAAGACAGGTTGTTCGGTGGCGTTGAGTACGGGATGTAGGCTGCTGCGTCCGCAGACGGCGGGTGCGCTTGAGCGCGTCGATGGCGTGCGAGTGACGCCGTTTTGGCGCACGGTGGAGGATTGTCTACTGCGTGCGCCGTTTTCGTATGGTCTGGCGATCGCCGATTCTGCATTGCGGGCGAAGGGCATGTCGCGCGACGACCTCTGCGAACGGCTCCAGGCCGATTGCGAGGGCAGGCGAGGGTATCGCAGAGCTCAGGTGATTGCGTCGCATGCGGACGGGCTGTCCGAAAACGGTGGCGAGTCTCGGTTCCGAGCGTTCTTTATTGCATACGGTTTTCCGGTTCCGGAGTTACAGGTGGAGTTTCGCGATCCGCTCGATTCGAGCCAGGTGTTTCGGGTCGATTATTTCTGGAGGCTCGAGGACGGGACGTGCGTGATTGGCGAGCTCGACGGAAAGGGGAAGTATACCTTGCAGAGCGGCGAGGGTCGGGAGTCGGTCGACCCGTTCGTGGCAGAGCGTCAGCGGGAATCTCATCTGACAATGCTCGGGCACAAGGTGCTTCGGTTCACGTTTGATGAACTCAAGAACCCGGGAAAGCTGGTTGAAAAGATGAGACTAGCGGGTATTTCGCAGCGGGCCGATTTGGCTGAGGGATGGAAGCGTCAGTGGTATGGGCACTGAAGTGGACTGTCTCAATCTGTAACATTTAGAGGCCGAAAACCTGTCTACCTGTTACAGATCTAGACGTTTGACGACGGGGCTGGAGAATGTCTCGATCTGTAACATCTAACGGCCAAAAATCGGTCTAACTGTTACAGATTGAGACAAAGGCTGGAGGCACGACCGAAAATCTCGATCTGTAACATTTGGAAGGTTAAAGACGGTCTATCTGTTACAGATCAAGACGTTTTGCTGGAACGACTGAAGCATCGTTGCACTGGTCTGTTCATCCTCACGTCCTTCTCTTCCTCCCGTTAGCCGATATGTCCGCAGCAACCCTGTCGCGCTGGGTGATAATGGACAAATGTTCAAGTTAATCGTGAGGGAGGAGCTCGATATGGCGTCTGCCGATCGTTCCACGTTGTTTATCAATGCGACCGTCCTGGATGGTTCGGAACATATGGAGCCGCAGCCCGACATGGCCGTGGCCGTTGAGCGCGGTCTCATCACGTGGATGGGGCCGAGCGCTGTGGCGCAGGCGCCTGCAGGTGCCGAGGTCATCGACCTGGCGGGTGCGTATCTCATGCCGGGCCTCATCAATATGCATGTGCATCTGTGCGGCTCTGGCAAGCCGGTTTCGGCGGGCGATGCGGGTGCGCTGATGAAGAAGCTCGATAATCCCGTGGGCCGTGCCATTGTCCGCCACATTCTTAAGGGCAGCGCACAGCAGCAGCTGGCAAGCGGCGTGACCACGGTGCGCGGCGCGGGCGACCCGCTGTTTGCCGATCTTGCCGTGCGCGATGCTATCGATGCCGGCAAGTATCAAGGTCCTCGCCTGGTGGCGCCGGGAACGGGCGTCACGGTGCCGGGCGGCCATGGTGCGGGCTTGTTCGCCCAGGTGGCCAACGGTCCCGCTGAGGCGGCCGAGCAGGCGCGCGACCTGTATGCTCGCGGTGCCGACGTCATTAAGCTATTCGTAACGGGCGGCGTGTTCGACGCGACCGAGGTGGGCGAGCCGGGCGTGCTGCGTATGCCCGTGGAGGTTGCCGCAGCGGCGTGCAAGGCGGCGCACGATATGGGCCTTCCAGTTATGGCTCATGTCGAGAGTACCGAGGGCGTGAAGGCCGCGCTTGAGGCCGGCGTTGACACGATTGAGCACGGCGCTCCGTTGACGCCCGAGATCCTGGAACTGTACCGCGGCGCCGCGGGCACGCAGCTTGAGGGGCGTGCGCCCAGCGTGACCTGCACCATCAGCCCCGCACTGCCGTTTGTATTGCTCGATCCGGAGAAGACTCATTCGACTGACACGCAAAAGAAGAACGGCGACATCGTGTGCTCGGGCATTATCGAGAGCGCTTGTGCGGCGCTGGAAGCCGGTATCAAGGTAGGCCTGGGCACGGATTCGAGCTGTCCGTTCGTGACCCAGTACGACATGTGGCGCGAGGTGGCCTATTTTGCCAAGTACGTGGGTGTGAGCAACGCCTTCGCGCTGCATACGGCCACGCAGGTCAATGCCGAGCTGCTGGGGCTGGGCGGCGAGACCGGCACAATCGAGTGCGGTAAGGCCGCCGATATCCTGGTGACGCGCGAGAACCCGCTCGATGACCTGTGCGCGCTGCGTGATCCGATGCACGTGATGTGTCGTGGCGATCTGGTGCGCAAGCTCAAGGTGAAGCATATTCCCGAGGTGGACGCCGAGCTCGACGCGATTATGGCCATGCCTGCTGAGGCGCTGGCAGAGGAGCTCGCTCGCGACGGCGTGGCATAGGTGTGACAAAGGGACGGTCCCTTTGCCATAATCAAAAAAGCCGAGGTCTCAGCGCGAGGCCTCGGCTTTTTCTGTCCTATGGTATGGCGGCTACGAGCGCGTCTCCATCTTGGCGTGGCACTTGGGGCAGGTGACGCGGATCTTGCCTTTGCCCTTGGGGACGGAGAGCATCTGGCCGCAGTTGGGGCACTTGAGATATGCCGTGGTCTTGCGACCCTTCCACATCTTCTTGGCCGTGCGCTTGGCACGCTCAAAGTCTTCCTTGCTGGTGCCGGCCGCGCGCGAGGTGCTGGCCGCTGCGGCCCCGCCGCCCAAGCTGGCGACGAACTTGCCCAAGCCGGGAACATTGGCGGTCGCAGCGACAAAGGTCTCGTTCTCCTTGCGACGTGCATCGATGTTTTTGGACAGGCCACGCAGCACGCCGAGTACGATGACGGCGATGGCGATCCAGCTGAGCCACTGGATGCGGGCTATCGATCCGATCATCGCGATGATGATGCCGGCAAAACCCATTACGATGGTGAGTTCATCGGCGCCATTGCGACCCTTCATAAAGTCATTCATGCAAATTGCCTTTCGTTCGATATGCTGCACGCCTTTATACCCGATTTAGAGCAAGGGGGACAGGTTAATCTGCACCAATGTGGTGCAAACATACCTGTCCCCAAAACACCAAGACGGTGCAAAGAAGTCTGTCCCCAATGCCCCAATTACTTGGAGAGCTTGTCGACGACGCGCTCTATCTCGGCGAGCTTGGCGGCCTTGAGTTCCTCGTCGCCCGATTCGATGGCCGAGGCGACGCAGCCCTCGATGTGAGCCTTGAGCACATCGGCGTTGATGCGGGCGATGAGCGCCTGCGTGGCCATGAGCTGCGTGGAAATATCGACGCAGTAGCGGTCCTCCTCGACCATCCGCAGGATGCCGTCGATCTGACCACGTGCCGTTTTGAGCATGCGGGTCACCGATTTATGGTCTGCCATCATGGCGGGTCCTCGTTTCTGGTCAATCCTTCAAATACCTCGCCCTCAGTTGCGGTGAAATAGTTCTTGATTGAGGGCTTGGAGCGCTAAAACAGGAACTATTTCACCGCAACTTCTGAAGGGCTGGTTGAGCGGTGGTTGCTGGGCGGCTATGTCGGCCGACAGCGGTGCCTGCTGGTGCGGTGGCAGCTAGGCTGCGGTCACGGACAGGGCGTGGAACTTCTCGCCGGCGCCCTCGACGGCGGCAGTGAGCTGCTCAGCGGTCACGGTGTCGGCGCACTCCACCTGCACGGTCTGAGTCTCGTGATCGGCGTCGGCGTCGGTCACGCCGGCAACGTTGAGCAACGCCGTCTCGACGGTGGCGTCGCAGTGGCCGCACATAAGGCCGGAAGTCTTAATTGTGAAACGCATGGGTATTCCTCTCTGCTGTGTCGGCTTTCCCAGGCACCCGACCTTGACCCTCAAGCCGTCGCTCGCGTACCAAAGTACGCGTCGCTCCTCTTTCAGGTCAATCTCGGGCACCTGGAAAACCCGTTCTAAATGGACTTAATGGTGAGCCTATTTTGCCACTTTAGGCTTAAAGGTTCGCAGGCGCAGCGCATTGCTTACGACGCACACGCTCGACAGGCTCATGGCCGCGGCGCCAAACATCGGCGAGAGCTGCCATCCGGTGAGCGGGAAGAACACGCCCGCGGCGAGCGGAATGCCGATGCCGTTGTAGAACAGTGCCCAGAACAGGTCCTGCTTGATGTTGCGGATCGTCGCGCGCGACAGCTCGATGGCGCGGGCGACGTCCATGAGGTCGCTGCGTATGAGTACCACATCTGCCCCTTCCTTGGCGATGTCGGCACCAGTGCCGATCGCAAGGCCCACGTCGGCGCGCGCCAGGGCGGGGGAGTCGTTGATGCCGTCGCCCACCATGGCGACCTTGCTGCCCGCATCCTGCAGCTCGCGCACGTGGCGCTCCTTGTCGGCGGGGAGGACGTCGGCGATGACCTGCTTGCTGCTCAGCCCCACGCGGCGGGCGATTGCCTCGGCCGTCACGCGGTTATCGCCGGTGAGCATGCGCACGTCGACGCCGAGCTTGCGGAGCGCGGCGATGGCCTCGGCGCTCGTCTCTTTGACCTCGTCAGCCACGGCGATGGTACCGACGAGCTCGCCGTTCTTGGCAAAGAACAGCGGCGTCTTGCCTTCGGCGGCAAATTGCTCGGCAAGACCCGCGGGCACGGTAACGCCCAGCTCGTCCATCAGGCGTACGTTGCCGGCTGCAATGGTGTTTTGCCCCTCGCGCGCCGTCACGCCACGACCGGGCACGGCGGCAAAGTCCTCGACCATGCGCGCGACAATTCCGCGCGCCTCGCACTCGGCCAAAATCGCCTCGGCCAGCGGGTGCTCGCTTGAGCGCTCCAGCGCAGCGGCCAGCTTGAGCAGCGCCTTTTCGCTCATGGCGGGCGAGCCGTCGGCGCGCGTGGCCACCACGATATCGGTCACGGCAGGCTTGCCGCGGGTGACCGTGCCCGTCTTATCGAGCACCACGGTGCCCACGCTGCGCAGGCTCTCCAGTGCCTCGGCGCTCTTGAACAGAATGCCCATCTCGGCGCCCTTGCCGGTGCCGACCATAATAGCGACGGGCGTGGCCAGACCCAATGCGCACGGACAGCTGATCACCAGCACAGCGACGGCGGAGGTGAGCGCTTCGTTCACGCTACCGGTCAGTGCCATCCACGCCACGAAGGTCATGGCCGAGATCACGAATACCACGGGCACGAACACGCCGGCGACCTTGTCGGCCATGCGGGCGATGGGCGCCTTGGTGGCGTTGGCGTCCTCGACGAGCTTGATAATCTTGGCGAGCGATGTCTCGGCGCCCACACGCGTGGCGCGGAAGGTAAACGAACCGGTGCGGTTGACGGTGGCGGCGTTGACGGTGTCGCCGGCGGTCTTTTCCACGGGGATGGACTCGCCGGTGAGCGCGCTCTCGTCCACAGCCGAGCTACCCTCGAGCACCACGCCGTCGACGGGGATGGACTCTCCGGGGCGTACGTGCAGGACCTGGCCGGGAAGGATGTTGTCGACGTCGACGGTGGTCTCGCTGCCGTCCTCTGCCACGACGGTCGCGGTCTTGGGTGCTAAGTCGATGAGCGCCTCGATAGCGCCGCCGGTCTTGGACTTGCTGCGCGTCTCGAGGTATTTGCCCACGGTGACGAGCGACAGGATCGTGCCCGCGCTCTCAAAATACAGATTGTCCATGCCCGTCATCATGGCTTCGTGGACCTGACCCGCGGCTAATTGGTCGGCCATGATGAACATGGCGTAGAGCGACCAGGCGATGGAAGCGGTGGCGCCCACGGCGATGAGGGCGTCCATGGTGGGCGCGCCGTGTGCGAGTGATTTAAACCCATTGATAAAGTACGCGTCGTTGACATAGACGATGGGGATGAGCAGGACAAGCTCGGTGAGGGCGAGCGTCATGCTGTGGGTATGGTCGGTGAAAATGCTGGGCAGCGGCCAGCCAAGCATGTGTCCCATGCCTATGTAGAACAGTGGGATAAGGAATGCGATCGAGACGATGAGGCGGGTGCGCATGGCGGAGGCGGCGGCCTCCAACTTTTTGGTGGGCGACTCCATATGGGCGGCGCCGGACCTGGCTTGTGCGCCGTCGCTTGAGCCGGCGGCACCGGTGCCCGTGCTGACGGGCGAGGCCGAATAGCCCGCGCGATCGACGGCGGTGCAGATATCGTCGGGGGAGACCTGCGCGGGGTCATAGTCGACCATCATGGAACCGGCGAGCAGGTTGACCGCGACGTCTTGGACGCCGTCGAGCTTGCTCACGGCGCGGTCCACGTGCGCCTGGCAGGCGGCGCACGTCATGCCGCCCACGTCGAACTTATCTTGAGCCACGGCTTCTCCTTTCTGTGGTTCGGTGTTGGAATTGTTAACCTGTCGATACTATACCCCCACCCCCTGGGGGTGTCTAGTACAGAATAAATGTATGACATCTCGCTACAGATGAGGGTAGTTGGTTGACCGATGGTCCGCCCCAACAAATCATCTCAATCTGTAACGTCTGGACCGGTTTTTGAACCATAGCTGTTACGGATCAAGGTAAACAGTTGGCAGGAAACTCAATGTCTCAATCTGTAACATCTAGCAGGGGAAATGACCTCTAACTGTTACAAATCGAGACATAGAAATCGGCCGAAAACTAACGTCTCGATCTGTAACAACTAGACCCCGTTTTACCGAGTATTTGTTACAGATCAAGACAAACCATTCGAGGGTAACCTGAATGTCTCGATCTGTAACAGTAAGACCGATGTTTGGGTCTTAGTTGTTACAGATCGAGACAATCTCGGAGCAGATGCCCCGGGCATACAACGTAAAACGCCGGGGCGCCCGCGTGATGGGCGCCCCGGCGCATGCTGGGCAGGGTTTGCGAAGCGGTGGGAGGGAGGAGAAGCCGTCCTCCCGAAATCCTTACTCCTGACGACGCTTCTTGTCAGTCAGAAAGACGCCGGCGGCTACGAGCACGACACCTCCGATGACAAACGTCTCACCGGCGAGCGCAGCATTGTCGCCTGTGGTGGGAAGTGCCGAGTTGGCGGCCGTCTTGGCGTTGCCGGCAGACGGCTTTCCAGTAACCGGCTTAGCGGCAGCCTGCGTGACCTTGGCCTGCTCGGCCTTCGCGGCCTCTTGCTCCTGGCGGGCGATCTCGTCCTTCAGGGCTTGCTCGGCGGCTACGCGTTTTGCCTTCGCCTCGTTGTAGGCATTGAGCGCTGCGGTGTAGGCGGGCGTCGCAGCATCAAGGTCTGCCTGAGCGGCATCAAGTGCGGCCTTTGCGTTATGTTCTGCCTGCTTGGCGGCGACGCACTTGGCAAAGAGGGCATTGAGCGTATCGTTCGCGTTTGCGTCAGAGCCAGTAGCAATGCCGTTTTCGACGTTGATGGACTTGAGCTTTCCGAGGGTAGCGACAGCGGCATCCGATGCGGCCTGAGAATTCTCGACCGCCTGCTCGGCGTTCGCGATGGCATCATTTGCCGCACCAAGGGCGACTCCGGCCTCGGTAACTGCTGCGTCGGCGTCCTGCTTGGCCGCCTCGGCGGTGGCAAGATTATTGGCCGCGTTACTCAGGGCGTCGGCATGGGCCTTCTTTGAGGCAAAGTCGTTTTCCGCTGCGGTCAAATCGCCTGCGGCGTGCTCCGCGGTCGCCGCCTTGGCCTCGGCGTTGTCCTTCGCGGTGTCGAGGGCCTGCTTCTTGGCAGCCTCGTCGAGCTTCGCCTTTTTGAGAGCGCTCTGGGCAGACGTCTGGGCTGCCGTGGTTTCATCAAGCGCCTGATGGGCCTCGTCGGCTTTCTCCTGAGCCGCAGCAACATCGGCTGAATACTTGGCAAGTTCCTTCTTTGCATCTTGCAGAGCCTGCTGCTTTACGAGAGTCTCTGCCTTGGCGTCATCAACCTTCTTCTGACTCTGAGTGGCTTGCTCTTGCGATGCCTTAAGCTCGGCGTGCTTCTGGTTGACGACCTGCTCTGCGGTCGCCACGTTGCTTTGGGCGGCTTTGACCTGGTCTTCGGCTTCGGCAACTTTTCCGTTTGCCTTGGCGAGATTCTGCTTTGCTAGGGCAACAGCGGCGGCGGCACTTGCTACGCTGTCGTTCTTGGCGGCAAGGTCGCTATTCGCGGCAACAATGCCTTCCTGCTTTTGAGCGACGAGGGTTTCAGCTGCCTTTACGGCATCGGCTTTCGATGCCGCTGTGCTGCGCTTTTGCTCAAGGTCCGTCTTTGCGGCGGCGAGCTTTTCGCTGGCTTTGGAGAGGCTCAGCTGATACTGATCAAAGAGATTCTCGAGTTCATCGATCGAGTATTCTTTCTCGTACGAACCGTAATTGTCGTCGATCTCCAAGACGAACACATACGGCCAAAGGGTTCCGCGCGAGTTGACGCCGTATCCCATGGTTTTGGCGTTAGGTTGTACGATATTCAAATAATGGCCGATGGTGCCAAAGTCTGCCCCGTGCTTTTCGAATTCGGTTTTGTGGCTCCAGAAAGTATCCCAAGCATCTTTGGGGGCAACGTTGCCAAGGCCGGCTTTCGCTGCAGCCTCGTCAAATATCCCCTTTTCATCATCGACCCATTGGTGCGCGATGTTTTCTTTAGTACTGAAGTTCCAAGCGGCATTTTCACAAATGGCGTAATCTGAGTGACCTAGCGTTTTGTCAGAGTAATTGGAGTCGGATTGAGCGATTGCCATTTGCTCGGCCGTCACCCTAAGCTCACTCAATCCAACGCTTGCACGGTATTCGTTAATCTCGCGCAGCTTGTTAAACGATAACTTGGCGTTGTCGAGTGACGTGCCGTCTTTTTTATCGCCAATGGTCGTCGGGTTTTTATCGCTCTGCCTATAGATGGTGTTTGCAGCGTCGTTGGCACCGATGAACTGGTAGAAGCCGATGACGCTCTGCGCCTCCGCCGTCGTTGCCTTATCGGTTGCTGCCTTGCACGTATCGTATGCTTTCTGTGCATCGACAACGGCCTGATCGGCGGCCGCCTGGTTTGCCTTGGCAGTTTCGAGCGCCTTGTCTGCCTGCTCCTTCTCGGCTTTTGCCTGGTCGACTTGTTTCTGAGCGGCCTTTGCCTTCTCCAGTTCGGCAGCATGTGCCTGCTTTGCCGAGGTCAACTCCGATTGCGCCGCATCGGCTTTCGTCTGGGCTGCCGTTACATCTTTTTCGGCTGCTGCGACTGTCTGCTTCTTGGCTTCGAGCTCGCTTTCGGCGCCGGTGAGGGCGTCCTGCTTGGATTCAACGTCGCTATTTGCCTGAGAAAGGCCTGCTTCGGCAGTCGCCTGCTGCTGTTTCGCCTGGTTGAGTGCGCTTTGGGCAGCATCGACCTTTGCCTGGGCGGCGTCATACTCCGGGCCCTCGGCGCCTGCCTTTGCGGCCGCCAAATCGGCTTGTGCGCTGTCATACGCTGTCTGTGCCGCGACTACCTTACCATCCGCGGCGTTCTTTTCCTGCTGAGCGGAAGCCAGCGTGCCTGCCGCTTCGTCGTAAGCGCTCTGCGCGGCGCTCTGAGCCTGCTGGGCATCGGTGAGCGCGGAATCGGCAGTGGCCTTCGCAGCCTTTGCTTGGTCCAGAGCGGCCTGCGCATCTGCGGCTGCCTGCTCGGCGACCTTGATTTCCTCCGGCGTTGCGTTGGCGGCTGCCTTCTGGGCTGCCTCGAGCTTGGCCTGCGCGTCGGCTGCCGCCAGCTTTGCGGCATCAAGGACCTTCGACTTGTCCTCGGCGTCGGTCTTGGCTGCATCGAGCTTTCCTTGGGCATCCTTCAGCGTGGCACTGGCGCTGTCGGCCGCCTTGACGCTTTCATCGAGCTGGCGAGCATATTCGGCGCGCGCGGCGGCCTCTGCCTGCGAATTATCGGAGACGGAGGCGTCATAGGTGCTTTGTGCGTTGTCGCGGGCCGCCTGCTTTTCGGTATAGGGGGCAGCCACCGTGTCGTAGTCGGATTTAGCGTCTGCCTCGGCAGCCTTTGCGGCGTCGATCGCAGCCTGCAAGTCGGCAATCTTCTGGGCGTCTGCCTTTACTGCGGAGCCTGCCGCCTCGCCGGCGTGGACAGCAAGCGGGGACATGATCGCGTCCTGTGCCGTGGTATCACTCACATCGTTGGCAAATGCCGAGAACGGCGCGAGCAGCGACGAGCCGGTCATAGCGATGGTGGTTGCCGCGGTGACGGCGAGTCGTGTTGCCTTGTGGCCCGAGAATGTGGGGCGAGGCTCGTCGCCGCTTGAGACTTCCAAGTGTTTAGGTGCGTACTTTGCCATTTCTTCTCCCAATCGTTGAAGGGGTACCTATGACAATTCGTACGTTACGACCGCCGAAAGGGTTTCTGTTGCGCAACATTGGCAAGGAAATATCGACACACTTGAGTCATATATTATGAGGCGAAGTTCTCGGCAAGCTAATGTCTCGTTCTGTAACATCTAGCAGCAAATATGACCTCTAACTGTTACTGATCGAGACAGACCGTTCGCGGTCAACTCAAATGTCTTGATCTGTAACATCTAGAGAGGTTTTTAACCCCTTACTGTTACAGATTGAGATGTTGTCTCGCGGGGCTGGGTTTTGTCTCGATCTGTAACAACTAGACCGGTTTTTGGGTTCTAACTGTTACAGATCAAGACAATTGTCGGGGTGGGGTCCCGTCACGGCAAGACTCCCGCCGCCTAGATACAGAATCCGGGGATCACGCAGGTTCGCTTGTTTGGCTTTTCCGCAGGCGTTGCGTACGTAAAGGCGTCGCCGTCGTGTCCCACGCGGTTCATATAGAGTGTGCCTTCGCTCTCCGATGTGTCGGGACTCGCCGTTCGTTCCCACCAACAGGTGTCCTTGCCCTTCCACTGGCGAACCAACATCTCGTTCGTGGTATACGGACTCACCTTGAGCTCGCGGAAAAGCTGGTACTCCTTGCCTTCGCCGTTGTAGATGTCGGCCAGGTAGTGAAAGCCCTCGGCAAATGACTCGGGCGGCTGCAATCCGCACAGCTCGACCATGGCGGGCAGCCAAAGGGTTGCGGGCAACTCGCTCAGACACGATGCGCTTCTAGCAGCGCCAACGTTATTCGAGATCTTTTTGACAGATTTGATGAGTGCGCGCAACTCGTTGGGCAGCAGCTTAAGGCCGTCGTTATCGAGCCATTCCCGCAGCTCGCAATCTGCCCAGCCGGCGCTCGGCGGTTCAGCCGCAGCATCGCGCTCGGCAATACCCGCGTCGAACATAAACGTTAACCCTGCCTTGCCCGTACCGTCTAGAAGCTCGTCGTGGCGGATGCCCACAAGCTGCGCGCCAACCTGCAGCCCGTTGGTGAGCGTGACGCGCTTGGTGCATGGATAGGGGATATGCCCGTTGTCATCGAGCAGGTGGTAGCGCTTGGCAATCTCGCGTGCCTCGCTACGGGTCTCGGCGGCCTTAATCTTGAGCGAAATCTCCTGCAGCTGATCCCAGGTGTAGTCGTCAAGCGAACCGCGAATGCCGTCCAGGTAGTCGGGGATGCCAAAGCCATGGGTTGCCGCCCCGATAACGCCGAGCCCCGCAACGGCTGCGACAACGCCACCGATAATAAACCGGCGGCGGGTCATGGCATCGTGCCGGGCCTGCTCCAGAATCTCTCGCGCTCGCTCGCCGGCGACGTCGACCTTAAGGTGCGTGCCAGAATCGATATCAATCGCGGCCTCGTCTCCTGCGCCTTCGCGGCCCTCGGATTCGGCATCGGTGAGGTATGCCGAGAGCACCTCGAGCATCTGCTGCTCGGTGGGACGATTGTCCTGTTCGACCGAGATGCCTTTCATGATGATCTGGACGAGCGCTTCGTCGTCATTGCATCGCGGCTCGAGCGGCGCCGGCTTGGTCTTGGTCTTTATGAGGTAGAACGAGCCGGTTGCCGCGGCGCCCGTCGACTCCACATCGAACGGCTTGCGACCGCTGTAGAGCTGGTACAGAATGCTCGAAAGCGCGTAGACATCGATGGCGGGCGAGCGGCGAAGGGCCGCGATGCCTTCGATATCCTGCGTGAGCATCTCGGGCGCGGCGT
>URTB01000017.1 GCA_900550595.1 uncultured Collinsella sp. | reverse complement strand
ACCATCGGCAGCTGCATGGTCCACGCCGTCCCCAAACACATGCTCGCCACCATGCGCAAGCAAAACTCTCGCACTATCATCGGATAATGTGACAAAGGGACAGCCCCTCTGTCACATTCCGGGGTTCTCGACTAGCCAGTGCTCGTATGCGCGCTGCATGACCTCGGTTTTATCGGCTTTTTTGCGGCAGCCCTTCTGCTCCTCGATGGCAAGCTCATAGGCATCGCTCTGCTCAAAAGCACTGGTATCCCAAGCGCCGTGTTCAATGCGAGCCCATGTGGCATCGATGAGCTGCTCGAGTTCGGCAATGTCAACGGCGTTGGCGGTTGTCGCGAACGGCGGGCGGAGCTCGCCCGTCGTCTTGTCGGGTTCTACATAGTAGTCGCCCATGGAAGTGACGGTGTAGCCATAAAACTCGGGTGACGCTTCGACCAGCAGTTTGTAGAACTTGAGCTGACGATGGTAACCTGCAGGGACTTCTTTGCCAAAGCCAGTCTTGTAGTCGACGATCTGCACCGTTTTAGCTGCATCGTCAACGAGGAGCAGGTCAAGAAAACCAAAGAGTGGAGTTCCACCGGCAGTTAGACACTGCATGTTCGCTTCCGTGATGCAACGGTAACCACGTACGTGCTCGACAAGCCAAGGGACGAATGCATGACAAATGCGTTCGAAGCGGTCCGAATAGCGATGGACGTCCTCGGGGGCAAAATCGAGCCACGAAATCTGCTGGCGATACTCGGCCTCAATTGTCTCAATTGCCGCCGCGCCATCGGTTGCCATCCGATTAACGATTTCTTCGAACATCGCGTGAACGATAGTGCCGAATTCGGTTTGAATCGTGGGCGCAGTGGGCAGGCGCACAATCTGCTTCTCGGGGAAGTGCTGGCTATTTGCACACCCAGGCTCGTAGGTCACAAAGTTGTTGAGTGCCGTGGCAGAGAGGTGTTTTACGTCGGTGTGAGGCTCCAAAAGCGCACGGAGCTCGGGCGTATCAAACACGTAGTTGTCGCGCCATTCGGTTTCGATGGCGGCACTGAGCTGGTCCGCTTCAGCAGAAACCTCGCAAGAGTCGATAAGCCCCGTGAGCTCCTGCAGCGCCGATCCGCCGGCGCGGTACAGCTCGAGGTGTCGCTTAGCGCGTGTGATGGCTACAAACAGCAGACGGCGCGCATCGTCGTCATCCTTTTCGTCGCGAATAAGCAGGTTGGACGGGTACAGGCTCATGCCGCCAGCACCTTTGTGCCAGGTGGAGTCGTCGGCGTCGAGCAGGTAGACGCAATCGAACTGCAGACCTTTCGAACTGTGAGCGCTAGTAAGGCGAACGGCTCCCGGTGTGCCAAGATCGATCGATGCGTCGATGCTCACGCCAAACTTTTGCGCGGCGTCGAGTTTGTCGACAATATCGGGCAGGCGAAGCGTGCGTCCCATGCGGCGCGCGTCGCCCATTTCACCCTCGGCAAAGGCGAGTAGGGCGCGGATGCCGGCATTGAATTCGGCGGCGCCCAGCGGATCCTGTTTTTTATGATCCTGATAATAGTCAAGGCTGCGTTTGGCAATCTTAAAGAGCAACGCTCTGACCGGGGAGGCGCCGGCCTCGGCCGCCCACTGCATAAGGTCGTCGTACAGCTCTTTGACGCGGGCACTATTACTCTCGCACATGGCGGCCATCCAGTCGCCGCGATGTTCGCGCTTGGCGCTGAGCGCAAACGTCACGGACGATGGATGGTCGCCGCCCAGCTCGGCGGCACAGACAATCTGCGGAAGATAACTGCTGGCGAGCTCCTTCTGCCCGCGAGCAAGCGCGGTAACGCAGCGCAACAGTGCCAACATCGTCTGCATACGCTCGGAAGCAAAGAGATTCTGCCGCTCGCGATAGGAGAACGGCACCTTTTCCTTAACGAGGAAGGGAATCAGCGAGCGCAAGGTGGCATGCTTGGCGGAGATGACCGCAATTCCTTCGTTGGGATCTTCGCATTTATCGAGATAGTGATTAACAAGCCGCTGCTTAATGCTCGCGGCGACGGCGGCGTATTCCTCGGCTTTGCCGGCGTAGACGTTCTCGCTAAAGCCGACCTGATCACCCTGAGGCTTGAAGGCTTCGATTGACTTATTCGAGCTGGCGTCGAGACGATATTTAATTTGCCGTGCGATGGCTTGACCGAACTCAACGATGGCGGGCGTGGAGCGATAGTTGGTTTTGAGCACGATGCTCCGGGGCGAGAACTCGGCCGCAAACTGGTTAGCACATTCGATCGTGGCGCCCTGAAAACGCATGATCGCCTGATCATCGTCGCCAACGGCCATGATATTGGGCGCATCAACGCCGTCGCAGAGCAGCTCGATGATGCGCATCTGGGCGCCATTGGTGTCTTGGAACTCGTCAACTTGGATATAGGTATAGGTGTCCTGGAGCACTTGACGTAGCGCGTCGTTGTGTTCGACGGCGTTAACAAAGTCGCCGATCATGTCGTCGTAATCGTAGAGATGGTGCTGGTCGAGCTTGCTCTGGTAGCGACGCGCGACGTCGCAAGCGGTCTTAAGTCGCTCACTTTGCTCTGCAATCTTAAACGTGCGCCCCTGAGAGTTGCTGCCTCCAAAGAAGGCATCGCGCACCTTGGTGTATCCCGAGGACTTACCCTTCTCGTCGATGAGCTCGGTGCGGCGAACGGTATCGCGCAGTGCAAGGATATAGGGCACGTACGTACCGGCGGGACAGTCGATCGGGCGGGTGAGCGCTGTGGGCGCCATGGCGCAGACACGCTCGACCTCTTCCTCGAAGCGTTCTGCCAACGCGGCGCTTGCCCTTTCGCAGGCGAGCGTAAGCAGCTCGGAATGCTCGGTGAGCCAGGCAGCGGCGTCGATATTCTGCTGCGCGATGGCGCCCAGCGTGTCGTAGTCCAGGCCACTGCGTTTGATCTTGGAGACAAAGCCAATCATCTTGCCAATATTTGGCGCAGGCATATCAGGTGACCCTCCGCCTAACGGAGAACCAAAGGGCAGTGATTTGAGCAGCCGATCAAAAATCTCTTGCTGGTGCAGGCTAGTAACAAGCGTGTCGGTCGATGGGCGCATGAAGTACTTGGGATAGCGCGACCTGATGCTGCTTGCAAATCCGTGAAACGTACTGACTTCGATGCCGTAGGCGTCGCGCCCAATCAGCTCGATCAGGCGCTTGCGCATGGCTTCCGCGCCCGCCTCGGTATAGGTAAGGCAGAGGATGTTGCGCGGGGCGACATCGCACTTGGCCAGGATGTTCGCCGCGCGCAGGCTCAGTAGCTGCGTCTTGCCGGTGCCGGGACCGGCAATGACGAGCAGCGGGCCATCTAGGCATTCGACGGCCTCGCGCTGTTCGGGGTTCAGGTTCTTAAACGATTCATCGAATTTAGGGGTTGTAGCCATGAAATATTACCTGTCTTCCTGGTAAAGTGCCCGAGTGTCGTCGAGATATTTGAGATACGTATCGATGGCGCTTTGGGGCTGAACGATCTTAATGAAGGTGCTGAGTTGCAGCAGCCAGCCAAAGAACTGCGGCGACAGCGGAGCTTTGACAGTTGCTAACAGGCGCCCATCCTGGTTTTCAAACACAACGGCGTCCAGTCCGAACTTGTCGATGAGCGGATTCATCGCGCGGTCGTCGAGTTCCAGCACCATGGTGGTTTTGTCCGCCGCATACACGCCAAATGATGGCGAGACGTGATCTTCGAGCACATAGCCGGCGATGCGCGGATCTTTGGTCGCGGACTCTTCGGACACCGCAACGTCGAGCATGCGATCGACGCGGTAGGGCGTGAACGGCTGATGACCCGAGCCGGCATTAGCCCATTTATCTCTAAATCCAATCATGTAATAGAGTTCGTCGGAGTAGATAAGGCGCACAGGCGTGAGCTCGTGGGTCTTTCCGTCATGATTAAGGGCCTTTTGCTTGACGGCGTTGTAGTGGAAGTAACGAAACCGAATCTTGCGTTTTTCGCGCATAGCCTGCTGAATCAAGTCGATGTTGAGCAGGGCATCGGAGTTTTGCATCTTCACACGCGAAGGCACGTCGACGCGCTTGTGCATCAGCTCGCGTTCGCCCAGGCTGGCGAGGCTCTGCAGCTTGCCGATAAGATGGTCGGTCAACTCATCGGTCAAAAACGGCGAACTCTGCACGGCGTCAACAAGCATGATGAGTTCTTGCAGGTCGAGCGGGCGTGAGACCAACGCCCATTCCTTGCCACCGCGCTGGTCGATGTTGAGCCCAAAGTCGCGAAGCGTTTGCAGGTCGCGATAGATGGCCTTTCGTTCGGCCTCGAGATCGTGATAGGCGAGCTCCTCGATGATCTGCTGCGTCGTGAGTCCGTGCGTGCTGTCGGTCTTTTCCATCAAGGTTTTAAGCAGGAACAGAAGCCTGAGCTTTTGGTTTGGTCTGTTCGCCACGTTGTCTCCTTTCGCCGGCAGGGTATCAGCCGGAGATGCAAAACAAGACCCGTTATTGGGACTCATTGTAGCCCGCGCGACCGTAGTATTCGCAGCAATAAGGGCCCGAATAGGGCGAAAGGTGGTTAAACGGAAATCGGCGGTTTGGCTGGTTGGTGTGACGTGCACTCTGTTGGCTTGGGGCCGGTTCCGGTTTACAAGGATCAGAACAGGAGAAATGCGATGGCAGACATCAAAGTCTTTGCCGAGAATCTTGAGGATTCAACCAGGGAGCAGATCGAGGAGATTTCCAGCTGCCCGGCGTTTGAAGGCGCCAAGATCCGCATCATGCCCGATGCCCATAAGGGCAAGGGCTGCGTGATTGGCTTTACGGCAAACTTGGGCGACAAGGTGATTCCCAACCTGGTTGGGGTCGACATCGGATGCGGGATGTACTGCGTGCCGCTTGCGGAAACCATCGCGCGCGACGACCTCATTCAGTTCAATCGCGATGTGAAGCGCGCGGTGCCCACGGGCTTTAGCCTTCATCGCGATCCTGCCTGCGTACTCGCGGATTTTGACATGGAGTCGCGTGATTGGCTACAGGATAAACGCAAGGTTGAGCGCTCTATGGGTACGTTGGGCGGTGGCAACCACTTCATTGAACTCGACGAGGACGAGGACGGGCGCCAATACCTTGTCGTGCACACCGGCTCGCGCAACATGGGCAAGCAGACGGCGGAGCACCATCAGGCGCTGGCGCAGAAGACGTGCACGGCAGATATCCCCGACGAGCTTAAGTATCTCGTGGGAGATCTTTCTGCCGAGTATCTCGTCGATATGCATAACTGCCAGCGCTTTTCGAATCAGAACCGCAAGTCGATTGTCGTGCAGATTGTTGAGCGTACGGGAATTCGACTCGACGGAGACGGCTTTACCACCATGCACAACTACATCTCGGAAGGCGGCATGATTCGCAAGGGCGCTATTAGCGCTCATGCGGGCGAGATGGTGCTGATTCCGTTCAACATGCGCGACGGTGCCGTTATTGCGCGCGGCAAGGGAAACGAGGACTGGAACTGCTCGGCGCCGCATGGGACGGGTCGTGCGATGAGCCGCACCAAAGCGTTCCAAACGCTCGATACCAGGTCGTTCGTTAACGAGATGCGCGATGCCGGCATCTACTGTCCGAGCGCATGCGAGACGACGCTCGATGAGTCGCCCGAAGCGTATAAGCCTGCGGATGATGTACTGAGACTCATGGACCCGACGGTTGATATTATTCACCGACTCAAGCCGATTTGGAATTTTAAGGCTACTGGTAAGCGCGGTAGGCGTTAGGAGGGTTGCGATGACGCTAAAGATGGACTCCAGGGACGACCGAATTGGCCGTTCTGCGAGTTTGGGCGAGATGCTGGGCCTACCAGGCGTGATGCCGCCGTCCGCGAATCGGTGCGGCGGGAATCGTGGAGAGCGTGTTGACGAGGGCTTTGACCTCAGCGGATTTCGCAATCGACTGGCTTCTGGACTCGACCGTGGTGTGGAGACGTCGGTGCTTGAAGCCCCGCGTGTGTTGAAAACCGGTATGGCGGTTGATGATGTACTGGGCGGCGGCATTGGGTTGGGCGGGCTCAGCGTGATTGGCGGTGCGCATGAAGGCGTTTCGAACGTGCTGGCGCACGCGGTGCTGCGCCTGAGTGAGCAATGCGCCGTGCTCTACATGCCGATACGGGAGCGTGAAGAGGACGCGATTGCCCGGCTTATTCGCGCTGAGATGGATGGCAAGGTGTCAGAGGACCCTGAGGAACAACAGGTTGAGACAATCCGCGCAACGATGCGCCTCAAGCAGCGCAACTTGGGCATCTTTGCCGAAGACAACATGACCATGGACCTTTTAACGAGCTGGTTGCTCGGCGACCAAACGTGGAACAGAGCGGTACTA
Organism: uncultured Collinsella sp.; assembly: GCA_900550595.1. Lineage (GTDB taxonomy): Bacteria > Actinomycetota > Coriobacteriia > Coriobacteriales > Coriobacteriaceae > Collinsella. The sequence continues at coordinate 8,655 of URTB01000017.1, read as the reverse complement.
GAGAACATCGTGGTCGTAATCGATGGACTCGAGATGCTCGATGACAACCGCCCGATAAACGCTGTCCTGCGCGACTTGCGCAACATGCTCAGTCCGACATCCGCCATCCTGGCAGGCTGCTTTGCGGCGGAGGGCCGAGGGGACGACGCAACGTTCGCCGAGACTCATTGCAACGCAGATGCCCTGGTCCGCATGAGTGCCGATGGCATGGAGCCTTCCTGCGCGCGAGTCTTCGGTTGAGGTCATAGCCGATAGCGACAGCTCGACCCGTGGCGCGCTTGCGCCACGGGTCGATTTTTTATTGAGAGGTGATTGGAGCGATCGAGATGACGGTTGCAGTCTTCCCGGCTGAGTCGGTCTTCGCTCAACTTTGTTTTGCTCTATCTATCATGTACGAGAACCTTTCGAGCATCGCTCGCTCATTACGCTCTGCAGGAGCCAGGGTATGCCGTTCCAGCCCAATGAGGAATTCATCGTAATGTCCATCTACACCGTAGCGTTCATTTCCAGTAAATAGGCTTTTATTGGTTTTAAAAAATGCATACAGCTCGCTATAGTGTTTGACCTCAAATCCCTCTTCTTTCGCTTTTGTCTCGTCGACATTGTTGAAATCCGGCGCAAATAAACAGCACTTAACTGTTCTGTTTTTGCATTCCTTTTCTGCCGCTTTTCGATATCGTGAAAGCTGAGTTTCTGTATGTCCGGTTTTAGTGCCATTAATCGCCGAATGGATTTTGTTTTCGATTACGACGATGTGTCGCTCATTTTCAATCCATACATCCACGTGGTATTTTGATTCGCGAATGATCGTGGGGTGTGGACCGAAGTCGCTAATGCCGAGAATTTCTTTGGCAAACACTTCAAATCCTTTTTTGCTGCAACTTAGGTAATGTCCCAGCAAATTGGAGAACACGAGCTCATCGTCTTCTTTTCCGATAATTTCAAGGAACGAGGGCTGCGTTTTGCCGCAACTCACCGACTTAACGGTTTTTGTCTCGATTTGCTCCTCCCATTTTTCTTCATCCGCTATCAGCTCTTTTAGCCGCGCATAAGCCTCTGGATCATCGACGCTGGAGATATATGTTCGTTGATGTCCCCATTGCTTCTTGTCATTGCAAATAAGTTCAATTGGATGACGACGCTTGTCTTCGTCATTTGTTTTGTCCATGGAAATAAAGATATGGTGCTTGGGGCTGGGGGTCTTAAACGATCCCGCACGGTAGCTGAGATTGTTGAACGTCCCTTCTTTTTCTCCCCTGTAAATGTTTTCGGCAAATATCTTGTCCACGGAAACGCCGTTATAGGAAATGCTGCCATACGTTATTGGAAGAGCTTCTCCCTTGTTTCTCGGGGAACAAATGTTTTCAAGGTCGCATGCTAGCCCAACGGCTTCACCCAGTGTGTTTCCATATGATCGAATTAGAAGCACTGCTTCAACATTGGGGTGGTCATTAACGTTTCCGCTAGGAGCTATATATAGATATCTTTCGCCTTTATCGGTGTCGAAAAAATCAATGACTTCATGGCCTATATTCTCGCCATCGAGAAGATATCCACCACAAAAAACCTTGGCAATTAAAATTTCTTTCTCATCGTTCATGAGCGCTCCTTTGAATAACAACGCTAATCATGTGTTTATTGTCCTATAGGGCGGTCAGTTTAGAAAGATACGGCACAAGAGCTCGGATTGACGGTGACCGCGTTGAGTTGAGTGCAGCAATTGTTTCAATTGTCAGTTTCCGTCATCGAGCGCGATGCCGGTATATATCTAGCCAAATCGGCTCTTTCTCCTTATTGTTGGCGCACTTTTCTAGCAGGTTATCTATCTGATCCAGTTCAATCGCTTGCAAGGCTGCGCATACTTCTGGCAAGGGCTGCGTTGCTTTTCTCGCTCTAAACACAGGTGACAGCATCAGGTTCGTATGCGCCCATCTGGCAAAGCAGCTGCCGTAGGGGATTGATCCACAGCTGATCTGCCCATTGCCATCAAGATACAGGCAGTCCAATTTCGAGTTTGCTACCAGGCAATAACAAGGGCCTGGTGCCCATGGCCTGCAGTCGATCTCAAGAATGTCGCCCTTTTTGTACGGCGTGGGCAGGCCGACATACGCCCCCTTGAACCACGGGCCAAAGATTCCACCCACAATGCAATCGAGTGCTTCGCCGCATTCGCCCTCTTCCTCCCTACAGAGGTATTGGATTTCGCCGGAGGCGTTTGCGTAGTAAGTGTAGTCTGGCTGTAGAAAGCCGTCGTATGGATATGAACAGCTCGGGTCGTTGGCAAGGTTGAACAGCTCGATCATCCAGTATGAGGACGATAAGTCTGTCATGCCGCCCCACTTGTCTGCGTATGCCTTCATTGCCGCAAGGGCGGCCTGCCACGATGCCACGGGGAAGGGGCCATGCGTGATGGCGGATCCCACTTCGTTGCCGATAAAGCTGATTTCGCTAATAAGCAGCCCCTTTCTGTTCCCGTCGACGGCCTTAAGTGCGTTCAAGCAGCCATCGATGTAGTCGATACAGATCTCTGGCCCGTACCAAGAAAAGGTTTCGTCTGACGAACTGCGCTCGGCAGCAACCAGCTTGCTGAGCATCTCCCGTTTGCGGTTGATTTCTATCGACGCGCCACCGATGATTTGCGAGTAATGATCGCCACTCAGCAGCTGTGGATTATGCAGCAAATGCTCTCGCAACTCCGGAGATTCGATCAGGTTGATTATTTCTTCGTGCACGATGGCCTCCGAGTTATTGGTGCGACTTCTCGTAGATTCGGACATGACGGCCTCTACTCAAATAGCTGCGGATACTTTTCCTTGAGCGGTGCCTGATCCAGACGTAGCTCTTCCAGGTTGCGCTTTGCCTTGGACTCTATCCTTATGGTGTCGATAAACGCGATGAGTGAGTCGACATACAGGTCGCCGCGCAGGTAGGCCTGGGCGGCGATTAAAATTCGCTGCTCGTCTTCGAGCGGTTTGCGATAGTACTCAAGATTCAGGTAAAGCGGGTCTGGCTCGCCGATGTAGAGGGGAAATGTCTCGTTGTAGGTAATCGAGCAACCAGTGGCACGCATGTTGCTGATATCCCCTGCATGGCGATAGTGCTCGAGGCGTTGCTGCGCATGATCAAGCCATTCGTCAGAACGGTCTGCCTGCCGAAGCTCTGCCTCAAGCTTTGTCCGGTCCCACGTGGGCAGATCGAACAACATGAACGGCTCACGGGCACTGCCTTGCGGCGTCCAGACGATATCGCCGGTGTGGAACGGCGTGGGGATATCGACCCAGATGAACTCGAATGCGATCTCCCAATCGTTCTCAACGGGGCCGGCCGAAGGGCAATAAACGGAAAGAACCTCGCCTTTGCCGTTCACCATGAGCCAATCTTCCTGGCGATGTTCTTTGTCGGCATCGAGTGGGCACCGGGTGATGCGTACGCGTGCCTCTGGACGGCTCGCAAGTTCATCATCACCGCGCAACGCCTCGGCACATTTCTCATAACAGCTGAATGGCGCGCCGAAGGCCCCACAAAGTTGCCCGTCGGGCACAATCTCCTCTTCATACTGATAAACGTAGCCCGTCCCACTCGCAAACGCATCGACGCATCGCTTGTTGTAATCGATTGTCCAGCTCAAAAAAGCATGGAAATCGGGGATGGCCGGCCTTCCAAGACCGGCATGGGTTGCTTCCAGCGAACAATTGGGCATGGTTCGGGCGATCTCCTGCCAAGCTTCGCATTTCTGCTCGAGCGTGGCGGTCTTCGAAAACCAAACCAGATAGGCGGCCTCGATGGTGTCGGGTTGAAAATTGATGCGGCGGAGATGCTCCCGAATGTCCCGGGAGTCCACAAAATCTAAGATGTCGATGGTTAGCTCCTCTTTGTTTCGAATTGTGCCGGCGGGGCTATCGTGTCATCGAATAACTCCGGATAGCGGGTCTTGAGCCCGCCGTCTTCCCCTTCAAACCGCTCGGCTTTTTTCTTGACCAGCGCCTGCAGTTCGTAAAGGCTCGATAGCGCAATAAGTGAGTCAAGACCCAGATCGCCGTCGAGATATGCCCGCACGCCGTACAGAATTCTCGCCTCCGGCTTGAGCGGGATGCGGCAGTATTCCATATCGAGAAGAAAGCAACTTGGCTCTCCGATATAGACGGGGTACTCCAGGGGATATTCAATCTGACAGCCGTAGGCGTACATGTCGCTCGTGTCGCCATTTTGCCGATGGTGCCTGAGTAGGTTGTCGGCCTTTTTTGCGGCGCATTCCCTGTAGGTGGAAGGCGGAAGCTCATCCATGACCCGCTTCGTGGTCCATGTCTGCATATTGAGAAGCAGCATGGGGTCGCCAGGGTCGCCGTGACGACAAATGATGTCGCCGGCGTGGAATGGCGTCGGGATGTCAAACCACATCAACTCAAAAGCGAAAGTGGGGTCTTTACCCTCGCGTTCCATGTCGATGCAGCGCAGCTGGCAGTCCATGATTTCGCCTTTTGCGTTGAGCATGAGCCTGTCGGCGGCATAGTAGTCTTCGTCCGGATCGATCGGGCGGCGCGTTATTTCAATCGAGGTAGGATTCTCCTCCTCAAGCTCATTCCAGATTGCTTTGAAACATTTTTCGTAGCTGGTGTAGGGGCCATAATTGCACCCGCTCTCATGGGGACCTCCCGTCTTGTCCTCAAAGAAATACATGTGCTTGCCAGGCTGTTTGAACCGGGCAATTATCTTGCGTTCCCATTTGATGACGTCGTGAAGAAAGACGTGGAAGTTGGGGATATTGAACGTGCCGTATCGTCTGTTCATCGCACAATTGGGCATGTTTTCGAGAATCTTTTGCCAGGCCTCGATCTTCTGTTGCAGCGTCTTCTCGTTCGAACGGTCGACGATGAACGCCGCCTCGGGCGTGGTGGGCTCGTAGCCGATGTCCTTTAAGTGTTCCTTGATGTCGGGTGAGTCGAGAAACTCGAGAATGTCCGAACGTATGGCGTTGGCGCCGGCGCCGGCCGATGTGCGGTATGGCTGCAGGCAGTCGTGTACGACCAATCCGTCCGACCATTGTTTGCCGTAGCTGGGGTCATCGTGCAGCTTTTTCGAGAGTTCGAGCATAAAGGAACAATCATCGGGCAAGTCGCCGATATAGCGTTCGGCGGTGTAGAGCGCAGAGGGTGTGAAGTCGTCGAGGAAGCCGTCCGTGAAATCCCTCAAGCGGAGATTGCCTTCCTCAACGCCGTAGATTTTGCTCGGATAGGCGCACCAAACCTGGCCTTTGAACGAACTATCGTAGTCGTCTTCGAGCACGATGGCGAAACGGGGACCGTGGTCGAAGGGCCGACTATCGATCTTGATGATGTCGCCGGGGGACCAGGGAGTGTAGAAGACCTCACCATTGGCACAGAAGTGCTTGCTATTGTTCCACGGCAAGTGATCGATGCTTTGATGCGGAGTCCGCTGATTCCGGCGGTCGCTCAAAAAGACCAAATCGCCAGCCATGGTCGCGGCGAATATCAGCGAGGCTTGAGCGCGCGGGCGGTCGTGTAAGTCTTCGGCGGTATAGAGCTTAATCTGCCAGAATGATTCGGACCAATCTTCATCGGGGTCGTCATCGACGCATTGCTTCATGAGGGTTTGCGCAGCTTCCCATGAGGCAACGGGGAAGGGGCCGTCAAAGGTGTCGTGCCCGCGCTCATCTTCACTGTAAAACATGCCGGAGACCAGCAAGATACCGCGGTCACGGTCAACGTTGTAAAGCATATCGAGTGCAGTGTCGAGTTGTTCGAGGCCGGAGTCGATCGCCTCGGCGTAATCCGATGAGACCTCTTTGCGAAGCTGCTCGAGCATGGTCCGTTTTTCGTCGAGCGTCTTGAGGGAGCCGCCGATGATTTTACAGAGGGAGCCATCTGCCATTCCCATGTGTTTGAACATATGAGCACGCAGCTCATCGTCCTTGATGCAACTGCAAACGAGCTCCCTGCCGGCATCGGTGATCACGGTATCTGCTTGGCTGTCCATAGCAACCTCCAATTCGGTCGTTGCCGTTAGCATCCATCAGAGGCTGCGCTTTGTGGTCCCATTAACGGGTCCCATATGAATCTCGCGTCAAACATACTTCTGGAAACGCACTGGTACATGGATGTGCGCATACTGAATGGACAATTGGTAGTGGCGTTTCAAAAACTAAGCGTAACTGGCGCAGCTTCCCTCTAAGAAGGGGTCGGCCGTCGTATCGAACAGCTCCGGGTAGCGGTCCTTGAGCCAACTGTCTGCGTCCTCGAAACCGCGTGCCTTTTTCTCCGCCAGCGCCTGTAGCTCGCATGCGCTGGCCATCGCGGCGAGCGAATCAACCGCCAGGTCGCCTTTGACATATGCCCTGACGCCGTAAAGGATTCGCTCCTCTGACTTGAGCGGCTTGCGGTAATAGTCGATGTCCAAAAGAAAGCCCTCAGGCTCCCCAATGTAGAAGGGGAAATGCAAGGCGGATGAGACTTGGCAGCCGTAGGCGTACATGTCGCTGGTGTCGCCGTCATATCGGTGCCAGCGCAATAGCTTGTCGGCCTTTTGAACGAGGCGATCTTTGTAGACGGAGGAGGCCAGCTCTTTGTCGACTCGTTCGGATCCCCAAGTTTGCAGGTCAAACAGCACCATCGGCTCGTCGGGGCGTTGGAGGTTGCAGACGATGTCTCCGGCATGGAAGGGCGTTGGGATATCAAACCACATGTCCTCGAAATCGCTGGCGGTGCCCGCCTCGTCCCACTCGCTTTTGTTGCGGTAATCGCAAGACATTACTTCGCCGTTCGCATTGAGTAAGACCATGTCGTCGGCATAGTGGTCTTCGTCTGGGTCGATGGGACGACGAGTGATTCTGATGGCTTTGGGATCGTCACCGTCGAGCTCTTTCCAGATTGCATCGAAGCACTTTTGATAACTGCTGTACGGGCCGTAAAGACAGCCGCCCTGCCCGCGCCGGTCCCATGAGTAGTCATCAAAGAAATACAGGCTCAGACCGTCCGTCCTTTTAAAGTGTGCGAGCTTTCTTTGCTCCTGCCTGATGACATTGCGCAGAAAGGCATGAAAGTCTGGGATGTTGAACGTGTCGTTTCTGCGGCTCATGGCGCAATTGGGCATGGTGTCGATGATCTTTTGCCAGCCTTCGAGCTTTTGCTGCAGCGTCGCTTTATGCGAGCGGTCGACGATGAAAGCCGCTACGGGCGTGGTGAGCTCGTAGTCGATTCGTTGAAGATGCTCCTTAATACCGTGCGAGTCTAAAAACTCGAAGATGTCCGGACGAATATCCAGCTCACTTTGGTTGGCGGGCTTGCGATACGGCTGAAGGCAGTCATGTCCGACGGAACCCTCGGACCATTGTCTGCCGTAGTCAGGGTTGTCGTGCAGCTTCTGCGAAAGCTCGAGCATAAAAGCGCAGTCGTCCGGCAGGTCGCCGGTGTAGCGCTCGGCGGTGTAGAGGGCAGAGGGGATGAAGGGGTCCAAGAGACTGTCGCTGAAGGTGCCGGATGAAAGCGAACCTTCCTTAACGCCGTGATATTTGCTGGGGCCTGCACACCAGATCTGTCCTCGGAGCGTGTGCTCGTAGTCGTTTTCGAGCACAATGGCAAAGCAAGGCCCGTGGTCGAAAGGCCGACCGTCGATTTTGAGGATGTCGCCCGGTACCCACGGCGTGTAGACGGGCTCGTTGTTCGCGCAGAACCGCCTGCTATCGTTTCGCCAGGCGCTTTCGACATGCGATTTGCGAGTGCGGTGATTGCGCAGATCGCGGAGGAATATGAGCTCGCCGTCCTTGGTGGCCGCAATCGACAGAGAGGGCTGCGCCGTTTGATGTTCGTGCAGGTCTTCCGAGGTGTAGAGATTGATCTTCCAGTACGATTCGGACCAGTCGTCGTCAGGATACTCTTCGATGTAGCGCTTCATGAGCGTTTGCGCGGCTTCCCAGGATGCGGTGGGGAAGGGGCCGTCAAGGGCGTCGGCGTCACGCTCCTCCTCGTTGTAGAACATGACGTATAGCAGGAGGATTCCACGGTCGCGCTCGACGTTGTAGAGCATATCGAGCGCGCTGTTGAGCTGGGCGAGATGGGAGTCGATATCTTCGAACAGCTCCGGCGAAACCTCCATGCGGAGCTGCTCGAGCATGGCACGTTTTTCGTCAAGCGTCTTAAGTGAGCCGGCGATGATTGGCGCCGGCCAGTATAAGTATTTGCGCATGTGGTCTCGCAACTCTTGGCTTTTGATGCAGCTGAGGACGAGGTCTTTGCCGACATCGGTGATACCATCGCTTGCCTGATTGTTCATGTCGGCCTCCTTATCGATTGTTACCGGCATGATGCAACAGGTGTGGAGGCCGTCGGTCCCATTAACGGGACCAGGAGAGAATGGATGTGACAAAGGGGCAGCCCCTTTGTCACATCCCAAATATTGCCTTTACGTGTTGATGCACACGGTGTGCAATAATACTCGCACTGTGCAATAGCGCACAGGCTGAGTAACAAGGAGGACGCTTGTCCCAGCTCGAGAAATGCGATCGCCGGTCCCTTCGCTCACAGCGTGCCCTTCGCCAGGCACTTGCCAGCGAACTTGCCGAAAGCGGCGACCTTTCGCGCATTAATGTCGCGTCGCTCACCGAGCGCGCTGGCCTTACGCGCCGCACGTTCTATTCGCACT
>URTB01000016.1 GCA_900550595.1 uncultured Collinsella sp. | reverse complement strand
CCCGCATAGCTACCGAAGAACATATCCATCAAAGAAAACAACGCAACTCCTGATGTGTTGGATGATTGCTGGAAAACTACTAGCCCATCATACTAGCGCAAGCCCGGCACCTCACTTGCGGTGAAGCGCCGGGCAAAGCTAAATCCCATAAGGTCACTACTGGTTGTCAGCAGCCGAGAGATCGATGTCGAGCGAGGAGACGGCCCAACCGATATGGTTGTCGGAGCGCACGAACTTGACGGTGTACTCCTGCTCGCCGCCCTTGGACAGCGACGCCTTGACCTTGGCGGTGGTCTCGGTCATAGACTGGTCCATGCCCTCAATGGAGACGGTGGCGCCCTGCGGAATCGAGGAAATGATCATCGACTTGGCGTCCTCGGACAGGCTGGAGGCCAGGCAGGACTCGGCCTTGGCGGTATCGCCGTCACCGGCAGCCTGGAACAGGTCGGTGACAACAGACTCCTGCGAGGGAAAGCCCAGGCCGCGCGTGTAGGCAAAGCCAAGACCGCCTGCGGCAATGACGATCAGCAGAAGCAGCACCAAGAAAACCTTGAGGCCCGTGTGGCGATGGCGACGACGGACCTTGGCCTCCTTGCGGTCCTGCTGAACCATCTCGGACTCGGACAGGGTGAAGAAGCCGGTGTCCGAGGGGTCGGGCATAAATTGACCGGTAGCACCCGTGGGGTCGAGCGGGTCGACGGCGGGAGCATCCATCGCGGGAGCCGGCGCCGTGGCCATGGCCGTCTGGGCCGAAAGAGCAGCGAGGGAATCGTGCACGCGGGCAAGCTCGTCGGCCTGCTCGGGCGTGAGCTGGTAGATACCGTCGGCGGTGGCGGCGTTAAAGGCATCGAGCGCGTCAGAGGGACGACCGGCGGCAGAGAGCGCCTGGCCCATGCCGGCGTTAAGCGCACGCGTGTCATCGCGCGGACCGGCAAAGTCGATGGCCGTGCGGTAGGTCTCTACGGCGTCTGCCGGACGGCCGAGCTTAATGAAGCAGCGGCCAAGATCGCCAAGAGCGGCGGCGGGAGCCGGGTTGGCACCATCGATGGCGGCCTGACGGAAGGCAGTACCGGCGTTGGCATAATCGCCCGACTGGAACAGGGCGTTGCCCAGACCCAGATAGGCCTTAAACGGCGTGGCATAGGATGCATCCTGCGTTGCAGCGGAGAAAGCCTGGGCTGCGGTCACATAGTCACCCACGGCAGCAAGCGCCTTGCCGCGGTTGGTAAGCAGCGCGCCGCGCTTGCCATAGGTACCGTCGTTGAGGGCGGCGGCGTAGGCCTCGGCGGCCTCGGCATACATGCCCAGGTGCATCAAGGCGTTGCCGCGCAGATGGTCGGCCTCGCCCATAATCTCGCTGGGGGTCTTTGCCGCACCGAGCATCTGGGCGGCAGCGGAATAATCACCCGCGCGATAAGCGGCGCGGCCCTGTTGGATCAGCTGGCTATTCAAGGAAGTCCCCTTTACTCGTGAACGATCTCGACGTGGACGATCTCGTCGCCGGCACGCAGCTGCGAGATGACGTCGAGGCCCTCGACCGTGGTGCCAAAGACGGTGTAGCCGGAGTCGAGGTTATGTTGGGCACCCAGGCAGAAGTAGAACTGCGAACCTGCGGAATCGGGATCCATGGAACGTGCCATGGCAAGCGCGCCGTCGACGTGGCTGTTACGCGGGTTGGTAGCGAACTCGCCCTTGATGCAGTAGCCGGGGCCGCCGGTACCGGGCATGCCGTCGGGGCCCTCAAGGCCGGCGGCGACATCGGCGCCGGACATATCGCGGGTATTGGGGTCGCCGCCCTGAATCACAAAACCGGGCACATAGCGATGGAACTTAAGGCCGTCGTAAAAACCCATCGTGGAAAGCTCGCAGAAGTTTGCCACGTGAATGGGGGCGCCCTCGCCGTCAAACTTGACCTTGATGGTGCCCTTCGACGTCTCAATCACCGCGCACTCATCGCCGACAAGCTGATACTCGGGCGTGTAGAGCTCTTTCTTAAAACCAAACATGTGGTTCCTTCCTCGTGCGTTTAAAGCATATTTGTACGAATTGTAGCAATAAGCACGGGCTTCCATCAATTGCGCACGCAGGTTATACCGCTTATGGTGCATTAATTACGAACGCTGCTGCGGCCTCCATGCGCTCACGTTGGCGTCGTACTGGTTAAGCGCGCTGTTGCCGCCTTGTGCGATGGGCGCCAGGATCTCGCTCTGACGGGCGCTCAGTGACTCGCCGTCGGGAATGGACAGCGAGATATCCCAGCTCTGGCAGATCACGTCGACACGCTCGTACATCCACTGGGCAAGCTGCTTTAGATGATCGATGTCCTCCGCATAGACGGTGTCGTCCTGAACCTTGAGGTTATTGAGCTCATCCTGGGTCTTTTTAATCTGATCGCGCAGGGCATAAGCGCTCTGCGACAGCTCCTGGCGGGTGGAGAGCGGCGTACGCAGATAGCCGTTATTAAACGAATCGATGACCTCGCCGATCTGATCATCGTCGCTGTACGACACGATGGTCTGGTACAGGCCGTCGAGCCTGGTGTAGAGCTGGTCGTCGGTTAAGACGGTCTCCTCCTGAACGACCTCGGACGCATCCTCTTGCTTGGACTCTTTCTCGGTGGCCTCGCCCTTTTGGCGCGACGGGAAGGTGGTCTTGGCGGCCTGGCCAAACTGGTCGTAGAAGCCGGGCATGACGCCCATAGGATCGGCAGTCACAAACCAATACGCACCACCGCACACGGCGGCGAGCACCGCGATGACGATAAGCGGTTTGGGGATATGGCGCTTGTGCTTGTGATAGGCATCCTCGTCGGGATGGACCTTGCGCTTGGCCTTTTGCTTTTTGGGCTGGACATCATCGCGCAGGGACACCGGTGTGGGGATATCGACCTTGGGGATGCCAAAGTCCTTATCGAAGGCAGGCAGCACGCAGGTCTCGTTGGGATCGGCGGCATCCGAGAGCACCGCGGCGGCAGAGGCCGGCGCATGGGGCACCTCGGTATCGATCTGCTCCTGCGTCAAGCGCGGAAAGCCGGCCGTGCGGCCTGCTGCCAGATCGGATGCGGCCGCGTCTTTGGAAAGGATGCCCGGGGCGGGGCGCCCGCACTTGGGACAGGTGCGATCATGCGGGGACAGGCGTGCGCCACAACCATCGCAGAATACGAACTCGGTATGCTCGGGACCGTCGCCCGGACCAACGTATGCGTTGCAATAGGGGCAGAACGAGGCGCCGTCCTCTATGGTCTTAAGGCAATGCGGGCAGATCACGGCTTCCTCTTTTCGGAGCAATTCATACAGTCGAGGTTAGAGCATAACATCGCCACGCCCCCACAGGAGCAAGGCACCAATTCAACATCGCCAGGGTAGTCTTTGTGGAGGGATGATTTTTCTGGGACGGGGATTAGAAAATCATCCCCCGGGCGGCTGAAGCTAGGCTTTATTTGCGGGCTTTTTCTTCTTGCTGGGCATCGAGACCTTGATGCCTTGGGCCGATTTGGTCACACGCGAGCGAGTGACGCCCGTGCCCTTCTTTTTCTTGGGCTGGGCCTTTTCCACACCCTCGAGCGCGCGAACCTCGGCCTCGCGAGCGGTGCGCTCCTCACGGCGCTGCGCCATATCGGCGGCGACGCGCTTGGCAAAACGCTGGGCAGTTGAACCCGTCGAGCTCACCTTGCCGCCACCGCGACCCAGACGGACGCGAACGCCACGGCCAAAGCCGGTGGCAGCATGGCGACGACGCGGCTTAAGCGAATCCATCATCGTGGCGAGCTTAAAGAACACCGTGCAGGTAAAGACGACGATCGCCAGTAAGATAACGGCCTCGCCCATCGACAGGTTGGCGATGGACAGCAGCTCCGGGAATCCGATAACACCCGCCAGGATGCCGACGACAACAAATACAAAGAGCACCACGCGCAAGGGTGTGAGCGGCTGCGAGATGCGCCAGATCAGGCTCACGCTCGCCGCGCACGACGTAAGCAGGCACATGGTCGAAAGCGTGAGCTGGTTAAAGCCGAACACGCGCGCCACAAAGATATCGAGCGCCGCAGCCATAATGACCGCCAGCGACGCCGGCAGCGAACGTTTGAGCACGTTGGTCAAGAATGACCCCTTCACGCGGGCGTTGTTGGGCTCCAAACCCAGCACAAAGCCCGGCGCGCCGATGCAGAAGAAGTTGATGAGTGTCATCTGAATCGGCTCAAAGGGATACGGCGGAAACGCGATGCACAGAGCCGCCAAGCCCATCGAGAACAGCGTCTTGGTCAGAAACAGCGCCGCAGAGCGCTGCAAGTTGTTGATGGAGCGACGACCCTCGGCCACCACGGCGGGCATCGAGGCAAAATCGTTGTCGACCAGCACGATTTCGGCCACGTTGCGCGCGGCATCGGAACCGGCGGCCATGGCCACGGAGCAGTCGGCCTCCTTGAGCGCCAGCACGTCGTTGACGCCGTCGCCCGTCATGGCAACGGTATGCTCGCGGCGCTTGAGCGCCTGCACGAGCTCGCGCTTCTGCTGCGGGGTCACGCGGCCAAAGACGTGGTAGCGATCCACCGCGGCATCAATCTTGGACGGCGTATCGAGCGTCGTGGCGTCGACGTAGGCATCGGCCCCCGGAACGCCCACCACGCGCGCGATCGACGACACCGTGCGCGGATCGTCGCCGCTGATCACGTTGAGGGTCACGCCCTGCTCGTTAAAGTAGCCGATGGTCTCGGCGGCCGAGGTGCGAATCTCATCGCGAATGGTCACAAAGCCCACGGGCTCGGCCTCGCCCACCATATCGCCGTCGGGCGTAAAGCCGTCCACACGGGCCACCACAAGCACGCGGCAGGTGTCGGCAAGCTCGGCCACACGGTTCTCGACCTGCGCAAAGGCGCGCGCCGAAAGCACAAATTGCGCTGCGCCCATCACATAGGAGCCCTGCGCAAACGAGGCGCCGCTCCACTTTTTAGACGACGAGAACGGAATGACCGCCAGCGGCTCGGACACCTCGACCGGGCGGTCGGCGTAGTAGTTGAGCAGCGCCTGACAGGTCTCGTTGGCGTCTGCCGAGGTGGCACGCGCTACGTTGGCAAGCGCAAAATCGAGGACCGTGGTCTCGACGGGGACAGCTGCCTCGTCCGAGTCCGCGCCAAAGCCAACGCCCTCAACAGGCAGCGGGTAGGTACCCTCGACCTCCATACGGCCCGAGGTAATGGTGCCCGTCTTGTCCAGGCACAGCACGTCGACGCGCGCGAGCGTCTCGATACAGTAGAGCTGCTGCGCGAGTACCTTGCGGCGCGCCAGGCGCACCGTGCCGATGGCAAGCACCGACGAAGTCAGCAGCACCAGGCCCTGCGGAATCATGCCCAAAAGAGCGCCCACCGTAGACAGCAGCGCCGACGAAGGCACGCGACCGGCAAGCAGCTCGGAAAAACACCACGAAAGCGCGCTATCGCCCGGCGTACCGGCGGCATCCCACAGCTCGCTCACACTCGAGGCAAAGAGCGCCAGGCCGAGCGGAATCATAATGAGGCTCGCAAAGCGCACGATGGCGTTGAGCGCGTTCATGATCTCGGAATTGACCTTTTTGACGTACTTGGCCTCGTTGTTGATCTTGGCCACGTAGTTGTCGGCGCCAACATGGATCACGCGGGCGCGCAGCAGGCCCGAGTCGATAAAGCTGCCGCTCATGAGCTCGGAGCCGGGCTGCTTTTTGATGAGATCGCTCTCGCCCGTCAGCAGGCTCTCGTTCACGAGTGCCTCACCCGACACCACCACGGCGTCGGCGGGAATCTGGTCGCCGCGCCCCAGGCGAATGATATCGTCGAGCACGATCTGGTCCAGGTCGAGCTCTACCTCGGCGCCGTCGCGCACCGCGATGGCCTTCTTAGAGGTGAGCAGCGTAAGCTTATCGACCATCCGCTTGGAGCGCATGGACTGGATGACGCCAATTGCCGTGTTCAAGAACACCACGAACAGGAACGTCAGGTTCTTAAACGAACCGGTCAGCAACACCAAAATCGCCAAGACCACGTTGATCAAGTTAAACAGCGTGCAGAGGTTCTCGATGATGAGCTCGCGGACCGACTTGGTCTTGAGTTCCATGTTGCGGTTGATCTTACCGGCGGCGATGCGCTCCTCGACCTCGGCGGTCGAGAGTCCGTGCTCGATATCCGTTGCTGCCATACCTTGTCCCATCACGTCGCGTCGGTATAAGAAAACCGCCCGGACCATGCGAGGTTCGGACGGTCTTACGTTCGAGGGTGCCCCATGTTGGATTCGAACCAACGGCCTTCTGCTCCGGAGGCAGACGCTCTAATCCCCTGAGCTAATAGGGCGAACGGTTGGCATTATACCCAAGTGCGCCACGGGCTAACAAAAGAATAGAAAAAGCTTTGCAATTACGTGGGAGACACGGCGCAGAGGCTCACCTTAGAACGCAAAAGTGAAACAATTAGTATAAACTCTCATGCACATATATAACGGCTCGCGATGCGGGCCGTTTTTGCAAGAGCTATCCATCGAGGTGAGAGGCACACCATGATTGCGATTTTAAAGCAGAGCGCCAGCGACGAGGCCGTCGGCCATATCGTCAGCTGGATTGAGAAGAAGGGTCTCAAGACCGACGTCTCGCGCGGCGAGAACGAGACCATCATCGGCCTGGTGGGCGATACGACCAAGATCGACCCGTTCTTGCTCGAGTCCATGGATGTCGTCGAGCGCGTGCAGCGCGTCTCCGAGCCCTTTAAGCGTGCCAACCGCAAGTTCCACCCTGAGGACTCCGTCATCGACTGCGGCCACGGCGTCAAGATCGGCGGCGACCAGTTCCAGGTCATCGCCGGACCCTGCTCCGTCGAGGGCGAAAACCTCATTCGCATCGCACGCCGCGTAAAGGCCGCCGGCGCCACGATGCTGCGCGGTGGCGCCTACAAGCCCCGCACCTCCCCTTACGCCTACCAGGGCATGGGTCCCGCCGGCCTGGACCTGCTATGCGAGGCATCCGCCGAGCTCGACATGCCGATCGTCACCGAGATCATGGACCCGCGCGACGTGCAGGTCTTCTTGGATAAGAAGATCGACGTCATGCAGATCGGCGCCCGCAACGCGCAGAACTTCCCCCTGCTCAAGGAGGTCGGCAAGACCAAGACCCCGGTCCTGCTCAAGCGCGGCATGTCCGGCACCGTCGACGAGTTGCTCATGGCTGCCGAGTACATCATGAGCGAGGGCAACGACAACGTCATCCTGTGCGAGCGCGGCATTCGCACCTTCGAGACCCGCACCCGCAACACCTTCGACCTCAACGCCGTGCCGGTGCTGCACCACCTATCGCACCTGCCCGTCGTCGCCGACCCCAGCCACGCCACCGGCTACACCCGCTATGTCGAGCCCATGGCGCTCGCCGCGACTGCCTGCGGCGCCAACGGTCTGGAGATCGAGGTCCACGACGACCCGAGCCACGCTTGGTCCGACGGTGCTCAGGCCCTCACCCCCGACCAGTTCGACGACACCATGCGCCGCATCCGCGCCATCCGCGAGGTCGTCTGCCAAGAGACCGTTCAGGAGTAACCCATGGGTACGGTGAGAAACGCACGCGTCAACCAGGGTGGACCCAAGTGCGCCGGCATCGTGGGCCTGGGCCTCATCGGCGGCAGCTTTGCCCGCGGCTATGCGCAGGCGGGCGTTCGCGTGCTTGCCTGGGACCCCGACGATGACGTGATGACGGCCGCCAGCATGGGTACCGTCGCCGGCGAGCTCAACGACGAGACGCTCGGCGAGTGCGACATCATCGTCCTTGCCTGCTATCCCGAGGCATGCATCGAGTGGCTCGAGGCCCACGCTCAGGCGCTCGCCGACGCCACCGACACCGATGCCATCATGGGCCCCGTGGTGATCGACACCGTGGGTGTGAAGGGCATCGTGTGTGAGCGGGCCTTTGAGCTCGCACGAGAGCACGGCTTTTACTTTGTGGGCGCACACCCCATGGCGGGCACCCAGTTCACGGGCTACGCGCACTCCCGCGCCGACTTGTTCCAGGGCGCACCGCTCGTGCTCGTTCCGCCTGCGGTAGACGATGCCCTTAAGCTGGAGCTCTTGGGCCAGGTGCGCGAGATGGTGCGTCCCTTGGGGTTTGGCAAGTTCAGCGTGACCACCGCCGCCGAGCACGACCGCGTGATCGCATTTACGAGCCAGCTCGCACACGTGGTGTCCAACGCCTACGTAAAGAGCCCCACCGCCCAGGTCCACCACGGCTTTTCAGCCGGTAGCTACCGCGACCTCACGCGCGTGGCACACCTCAACCCGCAGATGTGGTCCGAGCTCATGATTGACGACGCCGACGCTCTCGCCTTCGAGATCGACCATCTGATCGATTCGCTCGGCGCCTACAGCCGTGCGCTCAAAGACCGCGACCAGCGTTATCTTGAGAATCTCCTTGCCGAGGGCGATCGCATCAAGCGCGCACTCGACGACGAGAGCGCCCACTAGACCACCTATCACGCCAGGTCGAAAGGACCATAGCTTATGGCGATTACCATCGATATCGACACCGCACGCCCCTACCAGGTACACGTGGGCACGTTTTTGCTGGAGCAGGCAGGGCCACTCGTTCGCGCCACCGCCGGAGGCACCCGCGCCGTCATCGTGACGGACACCAACGTGGGCCCGCTCTACCAGATGCCCGTTAAGCAGAGCCTGGAGGCGTCAGGCTATGAGGTAAGCATTTGCACCTTCGAGGCCGGCGAGGTACACAAGCGCGCCGAGACCTACGTTGCCATTCTTGAGTTTGTGGCCGAACACGAGCTTTCGCGCTCCGACGTAATCGTGGCGCTCGGCGGCGGCGTCGTGGGCGACGTAGCCGGCTTTGTGGCTGCCACCTACATGCGCGGCTGCAAGTTTGTGCAGATCCCCACGAGCCTGCTCGCCATGGTGGACTCGTCGGTGGGCGGCAAGACGGCCATCGACCTGGCCGCCGGCAAAAATCTCGCCGGAGCCTTTTGGCAGCCGAGCGTGGTTATCGCCGATGTGGGGTGCCTCGCCACCCTCACGCCCGAGCAGTTCGCCGACGGCTGCGGCGAGGTCGTCAAGCACGCCGTAATCGCCGATCCCGAGCTTTTCGCCGAACTGGAGAAAACCCCGCTCACGCTGGAGCTGCTTAACCAGGACGTGGCTCGCGTGGCACTCATCATCGCCCGCAATATCGACATCAAGCGCGCCGTGGTCGTTGCCGACGAGCGCGAGACCAACCAGCGCAAGCTCCTCAACTTTGGACACAGCGCCGGACACGCTGTCGAGGCCTGCGAGCACTTTGAGCTGGGACACGGTAACTGTGTGTCGATCGGCATGAGCATCATCACGCGTGCCGCGGCCCTGCACGACATTTGCGATGCCGAGCTGCCCGGTCGCATCGAGGAACTCTGCGCGCGCCACGGCCTCAAAACCCGCTGCGAGCTTTCGGCCGACGCCATCTTTGCCGAGGCGCTGCACGACAAAAAACGCGCCGGTGACACTATCGACCTGGTGATTCCGCACGGTATTGGCCGCTGCAGCATCGACCGCACGCCGCTTTCCACCTTCCATGATTTAATTGCCGAGGGCCTCGGCCAGAAGGGAGACACATCCGCATGCTAGCCCGCATCACCCCCTCCCCGCTCAAGGGCACCGTCCCCGCCATCGCATCCAAGTCGATGGCGCACCGCCTCATCATCTGCGCTGCGCTCGCCAACGGCGAGACGCACGTCACTTGCAACACCACCTGCGCCGATATTGAGGCCACGGTGCGCTGCCTCACGGCCCTGGGCGCCCGCATCGAGACCGTCGAGGACGGCTTCCAGGTGCACCCCACCATGAAGAGTATTGAGTTTGGTCTGCTCAAGGCACTTGCGGGCGGCACGCTCGACTGCGGCGAGAGCGGCTCCACGCTCCGCTTTATGCTGCCCGTCACCTGCGCACTGGGGGCAGAGGCCACCTTTGTGGGCCAGGGCCGCCTGGGCGCTCGCCCCCTCTCCCCGCTCTCCGACGAGATCATTGCCGCCGGCTGCGACCTGCAGGGTCTGGGCGGTTTTCCGCTCAAGACGAGCGGCCGCATGCGCCCGGGCACCTTTATCCTGCCGGGCAACGTGAGCTCGCAGTACATCTCCGGCCTGCTGCTGGCAGCCCCGCTACTGGCCCAGCCCTCCTGCGTGCAGGTGACCGGCCTAATCGAGAGCCGTCCCTATATCAACCTGACCATCCAGGCCATGAAGGCCTTCGGCGTCGAGGTCAACGTCGAGCGCATCCCCGCCAAGGACGGCCAACCCGAAATCACGAACTTCCGCGTGAGCAGTGGCTCGTACCGCACGCCTGGCAACGTGGCTGTCGAGGGCGACTGGTCCAACGCCGCCTTTTGGCTGTGCGCCGGCGCCATCGGCTCCGACCCCATCACTGTCGAGGGCGTGTCGCTTAGCTCGGCCCAGGGCGACCGCAACGTGCTTGCCGCGCTTTCGCGCTTTGGCGCCCGCATCGTGCGCTCCACCAACGCCGCCACCGTCCAGTCCGACAAGCTCGCCGGCTTTGAGATGAGCGCCCATGACATCCCCGACTTGGTGCCCGTTATCTCTGCCGTGGCATCGTTGGCGCAAGGCCGCACGTTCATCCGCGATTGCGCCCGCCTGCGCATCAAGGAATCCGACCGTCTGGTCACCACCACCCGCGAGCTCACCGCACTGGGCGCGCAGGTGCGCATTGCCGGCTACGACCTCATCATCAAGGGTGTCGACGCCTTTACCGGCGGCGAGGTCGATTCGCACAACGACCATCGCATCGCCATGATGGCCGCCATCGCTGCGAGCCGTGCTACCGGCGAGGTCGTGATCCACGGCGCCGAGGCCGTCAACAAGTCCTATCCCGATTTCTTTGACCACTACCGTCTGCTGGGCGGCAAGGTCACGCTCGAGGAGGAGTAGCATGTCCTCGACCTTTGGCAACGTTTTGCACTTAAGCATTTTCGGTCAGTCGCACTCCCCTGCTATCGGCTGCTCGCTCGACGGCATCCCCGCGGGTATCGCCGTTGACCAGGAGCAGCTGCAGACTTTTTTGGACCGTCGTGCCCCCGGTCGCGACGAGACCGCAACCAAGCGCCGCGAGGCCGACGCCGCGCATATCATCGCCGGTGTGGTCGATGGACACACCACCGGCGCGCCCATCGCTGCGATCATTGAGAACACCAACACGCGCTCCAAGGACTATTCCGAGCTGCGTCGCAAGCCCCGCCCCGGGCATGCAGACTTTCCGGCGCGCGTGAAGTACCACAACATGCATGACGTCGCCGGCGGCGGGCACTTCTCCGGCCGCCTAACGGCCCCCTTATGCATCGCCGGCGGTATTGCGCTGCAGGCACTCGAGGCCCGTGGCATCAAGGTCATGGCTCACGTGGCGCAGATCGGCGGCATCTCCGACCTGCCCATGGACGACATGGTCTATCGCGAGGCCGACCGCAAGGCGATCCTTACGAACGACCTGCCCTGCATTGACGCCGCCGCTGCCGGTCGCATGCGCGAGGAAATTCTGGCTGCACGCGATGAGCTCGACAGCATCGGTGGCATCGTGGAGTGCGGCATCTACGGGCTTCCCGCGGGGATCGGTGACCCCATGTTCGACGGCATCGAGAACCGCATCGCGCAGATCGCGTTTGGCATCCCCGCCGTAAAGGGCGTAGAGTTTGGCATGGGCTTTGCCGTGGCTGCCATGCGCGGCAGCGAGAACAACGATCCGTACCGCGTAGATGCCGAGACCGGCGAGATTGCGGTCGAGTCTAACAACGCCGGCGGCATTCTGGGCGGCATCTCCACCGGTGCACCCGTCATGTGGCGCATGGCCGTGAAGCCGACGCCCTCCATCGGTCGCGAGCAGCAGACCGTAGATATGGACGCCATGGAAAACGCCGAGCTCTCGGTCCACGGCCGTCACGATCCCTGCATCGTCCCGCGCGCCGTCCCCGTAGCCGAGGCAGCCGCCGCCCTCGCCATCTGGGATGCCCTCCTCGAGGACGCCGCCCAGCTCTAAAAATCTCCGGGGGCCAACTCCGGCTCCCACGCCCACCCAGTGATTTTTCTGGGACGGGGATTAAAAAATCATTAGGTACACAATGATTTTTTAATCCCCGTCCCAGAAAAATCACCAACACGTGAAAGGGACCTACATGGACCTTGCCGATATTCGCCAGGCCATCGATGGCATCGACACCACGCTGCTCAACAGCTTTGTCGAGCGCATGGACATTGCCACCGAAGTCGCCAAATCCAAGATCGAGATGGGTAAGGCCGTCTTCGACCCCGCCCGCGAGCGTTCCAAGCTTAACAACCTCGCCAGCCGCTCACCCGAGCGCTACGAGGCCCAGACCATCACACTGTTCCGCCTCCTCATGAGCATGAGCAAAGCCGAGCAGCAGCGCTACATCAATGAGCTCAAGGGCACCACGGTGTCGCAAAAAGCCCGCGCCACGGCCGCAGCCTTTGACACACCCTTCCCCCAAACGGCCACCGTCGCCTGCCAGGGCGTTGAGGGCGCCTACAGCCAGATCGCCGCATGCAAACTCTTCGACGTGCCCGATATTGCCTTCTTTGATACCTTCGAGGGCGTCATGCGCGCCGTGCGCGACGGCTTCTGCGAGTTTGGCGTGTTGCCCATCGAAAACTCCACCGCCGGCTCGGTCAACGCCGTCTACGACTTGCTCGCCCAATTCGATTTCCATATCGTGCGCTCGCTGCGCCTCAAGATCGATCACAACCTGCTCGTCAAACCCGGCACCAAACTCGCCGACGTGCGTGAGGTCTACAGCCACGGCCAAGCCATTGCCCAGTGCGCCGGCTTTATCGAGGGCCACGGCCTGCATGCCACCAAGTACCCCAACACTGCCATGTCGGCCGAGATGGTCGCCAACTCCGAACGCACCGACGTCGCCGCCATCGCCTCGCGCAGCTGTGCGGCGCTCTACGGCTTGGAGGTGCTGGAGCCCAACATCCAAGACTCGGACAACAACTACACGCGCTTCGTCGTCATCAGTCGCGAACCGCGCGTCTATCCCGGTGCCAACCGTACCTCGCTCATGATCACCACGGCCAATGAGCCGGGCGCGCTTTATCGCGTACTCGAGCGCTTCTACGCCCTCAACATCAACCTCATCAAGCTCGAGAGCCGCCCCATCCCCGGGCACGACTTTGAGTTTATGTTCTACTTTGACCTGGACTGCCCCTTTGGCAGCAAGGCCCTCGACGACTTGCTCGACTCAATCGACGACGTGTGCGAGAGCTTCACCTACTTTGGCAGCTATACGGAGGTGCTCTAGATGACCGATACCGTCGCAACCCGCCCCTACGGCGTGCTGGGCCGCGTGCTGGGCCACAGCTACACCCCGACCATCTACAAAGAGCTCGCTGGGCTCAAGTACGTGCGTTTTGAGCGCGAGCCCGAGGATCTCGAGGCTTTTATGACGGGCAACGAGTGGGAGGGCACCAATGTGACCATCCCCTACAAACGCGCCGTCATGGAATACCTAGACGAGCTGAGCCCGCTCGCCGAGCGCATGGGCAACGTCAACACCATCACGCGCCTGCCCGATGGCCGCCTGCGCGGCGACAACACCGACTACTTCGGTTTTCAGTGCCTGGTCGAAGAGCTGGGCGTTGAGGTTGCCGGTAAGAAGGTCCTCGTGCTCGGTGCCACCGGTGGCGCGGGTACTACGGCCAGCATGGTGCTCGGCGATCTGGGCGCCATCGTCGTACCCGTGGGTCGCACGAGCGAGGTCAATTACGACAACATCGCGCAGCAATCCGATGCCGCGCTGCTCGTCAACTGCACGCCTGCCGGCATGTTCCCCCACTGCCCCGACGCTCCCTGCACGCTCGAAGGCCTCGATGCGCTCGAGGGCGTCATCGACATTGTCTACAACCCCGCCCGCACGGGTCTGATGCTCGAGGCCGAGCGCCGCGGCATCCCCTGCATCGGCGGCTTGCTCATGCTTGTGGCACAAGCAGCACAGGCTGTTGAGCGCTACACCGGCAAAGCCACCCCGCGCGAGCGCATCCTGGACGTAACGGAGCGCCTGTCTCACCGCGAGCAGAACATCGCGCTCATCGGCATGCCGGGCTCGGGCAAGACCCGCGTGGGCGAGCAGATCGCCCAGCTCACGGGTCGCGAGCACTTTGACTTGGACCGCGCGCTTGAGGAACGCCTGGGGATGCCCTGCGCCGACTATATAGTCGAGCGCGGCGAGGCGGCCTTCCGCGAGCAGGAGACGGCGGCGCTGGCCGACATCTCCAAGCGCAGCGGCCTGGTGCTTTCCACGGGCGGCGGCGTGGTCACGCGCGACGAGAACTACCCGCTGCTGCATCAGAACAGCCAGATTGTGATGCTCAACCGCAAGCTCGACGAACTCGCTCATAAGGGACGCCCCATCACTGCTCGCGACGGCATCGACAAGCTCGCCGAGCAACGTATGCCGCGCTACCGCACCTGGGCCGACTACATCGTCGACTCACGCGACTGTGCCGCCAACACCGCCCGCGCCGTCCTCGACACCCTCCCACCCGCTCTCTAACAAAAACCACCACAAAGGGGACAGGCACCTTTGTGGTGGTTTTCCGTTCCGCCTTGCCAAATCGACCTACCGCAAAGGAAGCAGCCATGAAAGCAGTCGTCATCAACGGCCCCAACCTCAACATGCTCGGCATTCGTGAGCCGGGCATCTACGGCAGCGACAACTACGACCGCCTGGTCCAGATCTGCCAGGAGGCAGGCGCCGCGCAGGGCTTTGACGAGGTCGAGGTCTTCCAGTCCAACCACGAGGGCAGCATCGTCGACAAAATCCAGGAGGTTTACGGCAAGGTCGACGGCATCGTCATCAACCCGGCGGCCTACACGCACACCAGCGTAGCCATCCTGGACGCGCTCAAAGCCGTCGCCATCCCCGCCGTTGAGGTCCACATCAGCGCCGTCGAGACGCGCGAGGACTTCCGTCAGGTGAGCTACGCCCGCCTGGCCTGCTTCGCCACCATCACCGGCGAGGGCCTCCAGGGTTATGCCCATGCGCTGGAGCTGCTGAGGGAGCGTCTCGAAAAGTAGCCTCGCGAGCAAATCCATCAACGCGATTAACACGCTAATAATGCCAGTGCCGCCAGCAGCAACCTCGCTACTGGCGGCACTTTA